>NZ_JAEVHM010000061.1 GCF_016802865.1 Micromonospora parastrephiae
GGCGGGGCGTGGCGGCGGCGAGCACCGCCGCTGCACCGGCTCGATCTCCATGCCGAGGTCCATGGCGAGCTTGCGGACGTACTCCGGGCGCTTCTCCCGGTCCTTGAGTTGCGCGACCAGCGGCGCGGCCCGGCGCATCGCCTCGACCCGACCGTCGACGGTGTCCAGGTCGAAGCGGCTGAGCTCGTGTCGCAGCGCGAAGTCGACCAGCGGCTCGCGCCGGGCGACCAGGTCGCGCACCGCCAGGTCACCCTTGGCGAGCCGCAGCTCGCACGGGTCCATGTTGTCCGGGCTGACCGCGATGAACGTCCGGCCCACGAAGCGCTGGTCGTCGGAGAAGGCGCGCAGCGCGGCCTTCTGCCCGGCGGCGTCCCCGTCGAAGGTGAAGATGATCTCGCCCGCCACCGAGTCGGTGTCCAGCAGGAGCCGGCGCAGCACCCCGATGTGGTCCGCGCCGAACGCGGTGCCGCACGTCGCCACCGCCGTGGTCACCCCGGCCAGGTGGCAGGCCATCACGTCGGTGTAGCCCTCGACGATCACCGCTCGGCCCTGCTTGGCGATCTCCCGTTTGGCCTGGTCGATGCCGTAGAGCACGTGCGACTTCTTGTAGATCGGCGTCTCGGGGGTGTTCAGGTACTTCGGGCCGTCGTCGTCGTCGAAGAGCTTGCGCGCCCCGAAGCCGATCACGTCCCCGGCGAGATCCCGGATCGGCCAGAGCAGCCGGCGACGGAACCGGTCGATCAGCGTGCCGGAGCGGGACTCCCGGGACAGCCCGGCCGTCACCAGCTCCTGGTACGTGAAGCCCTGCTGACGCAGGTGCTTGGTGAGCGGGTCCCAGCCCTCCGGCGCGAAGCCGCAGCCGTAGCGCTCGGCGGCGGCCCGGTCGAAGCCCCGTTGGGCCAGGAACTCCCGGGCCGGGCGGGCGCCTGCGGTGCTCAGCTGCGCCCGGTAGAACTCCACCGCGGCGGCGTGCGCGGCGACCAGACGCTGACGCTGGCCCTGCTGCGGGCGCGGACGCGGGGTGCCCCGGTCGTCCTCGACGTAGCGCAGCTGGATGCCGGCGCGGCCGGCCAGCCGTTCGACGGACTCGACGAAGCTGAGGTGTTCGGCGTCCATCAGGAACTTGATCGCGTCGCCGCCGGCGCCGCAGCCGAAGCAGTACCAGACGTTGCGAGCCGGGGAGACGTTGAACGACGGGCTCTTCTCGTCGTGGAACGGGCACAGGCCCTTGAGGTTGCCGCCACCGGCGGACTTCAGGGTGACCGTCTCGGAGATCACATCCCCGATCGAGGTGCGTTCCCGGACCAGTGCGATGTCCTCGTCCCGGATCCGCCCAGCCATGCGCCACCCCCTCGCCGTACATCCTGCCCTGCCGGACCGACGACGTGCCCGCCGGGGGACGCCGGGTGTGGCGGCGGCCGCTGCCCGCTCACCGGTTTTCCCCCGCGGGCCAGCTCCGCGCGGGGACCATGACCAGATGCGCAGGGTACGGGCCGACGGTGTCCACTGGCCCGGATGGCTGCTCGGCCGGCTGGGCCTACCCGGGCAGGGCCCGCAGGCCGACGAGGCCGGCCACCGACACGCCACCTGGCTGGAGCTCTTCCTCGACCTCATCTTCGTGTACGCGCTGGCGGCCGTCGTCAACCGGCTGGGGAAGGATCCGACCCCGTCGCCGACCTCCGTGCTGGCCGTGATCGGGCTCTTCGTGGTGATCCAGTGGGCCTGGGTGGGGCAGGTCTACTACGACAACCGGTTCGACCCGGACGACGCATTACACCGGATGCTGGTGCTCGTCGCGCTGGTCGGCGCCGGCGCTATGACGCTCGGTGTGGACGAGATGCCGGAGAGCGTCCTGCTGCCGGTCGGGTACCTGATCGTTCGGGGCGTGCTGCTCCTGCTGTACCTGCGGGCCCGGCCGACCAGCCCGATGGCCCGCGCGGTGACCACGGTGTACCTGACCGGTTTCGGGTCGGGCTGGCTGATCTGGCTGGCCTCGCTGGCCGCGCCCGTCCGGGCACGCCCCGTGCTGTGGGTCGTCGGGATGGCCGTCGAGCTGGCCACTCCCTGGGTGGGGCGGCATCGACTGGACCGGTGGCCGGTGGACAGTCGGCACCTGCCGGAACGGATCGGCCAGTTCACCATCATCGTGCTGGGCAGCGCGCTGGCCAGCCTGCTCTTCGCGGTGCCGGACCATCCCAGCCCGCACATGATCGTCACGGCGGGACTGGCCTTCCTGGTGCCGGCCGCCGTCTGGTGGGTCTACACCACGTTCGTCACCACCCGCCTGTTACGGAACCGGCTGCGCGAGGCGCTGGCGTACAGCTACCTGCACGTCCCGCTCGACGGGGCCTTGCTACTGCTCGGCTGGGCGCTCGGGCAGGTGGTCAGGCTGGCCGACGACAACGCGACCCGGCTGCCACTGGAACTGCGGTTACTGCTGGCCGCCTCGGTGGTGGGCTGGATGCTCTGCGGGCTGGCGCTGTACTGGCAGTGGAGCCGGCCGAGCGGCACCCGGCTGGCGATCACCATCTACGGGGCTGTCTCGGTCACCGTGATCGCCGCGACGGTGCGCGCGCCGAGGTTGCTGCTGCTCCTGCTCGCACCGGCCATCGTCGGCTACGCCGTCCTGCTCACCCGGCGACTCAGCGCGGACAGCCAGGAACCGGACAGCGAGCCCTGACCGTGCGTCGCGCTCAGGCGGCGGTGGCCTCCTCGGCCGCCACCTGCCGGTTCCAGTCGGCCTTGGTGGAACGCCAGCCCTCGTCGTCCATCCCGCGCCGCCAGTAGCCGGAGATGGAGAGCCGGTCGGCGGACACGCCCCGCTCGGTGCGCAGCAGTCGGCGCAGCTCACGGACGAACGTCGCCTCGCCGTGCACGAAGGCGTGCACCTGACCGGGTGGGAAATCCAACTCCCGCACCGCCGCCACCAGGGCGGCACCCACCGGACTGGTGCCACGGTGCAGCCAGGTGAGTTGGACCGCGCCGGGGCTGAGCAGCTTCTGCTCCTCCGCCGGGTCGGCGATCTCCACGAACACGTGGGCCGGGGCGCCCAGCGGCAGCCGCTCCAGGGCGGCGGCGATCGCGGGCAGGGCGCTCTCGTCGCCGACCAGCAGGTGCCAGTCCGCGTCCGGGCTCGGCGCGTACGCCCCGCCGGGGCCGACGAAGTGCACCGGGTCGCCGGGGCGCAACGCGGCGGCCCACGGGCCGGCGAGCCCCTCGTCGCCGTGGTGCACCACGTCCACGGTCAACTCCTCGACCAGGGGATCCCAACGCCGCACCGTGTACGCGCGCAGCCGGGGCCACTGCTCCCGGGGCAGGTCCCGACGGATCGCCGCGAGGTCCAGCGGCTGCGGATACTCGACGCCGGGCTGCGGGAAGACCAGCTTGATGTAGTGGTCGGTGAACTCTCCCACCGGCAGGTCGGCCAGTTCGTCCCCACCCAGGACGAGCCGGATCAGGTGTGGGGTGGGCCGCTCGGTGCGCAGCACCCGGACCGAGGTGACGTTCCTGGGGCGTTCCGTCATGCCACTTAGGCTAACCTAATCTCCGCCGTGCCCCGGTGGCGGTGCGCCGTCGCCGACCAGGCGGGTGTGCCAGGTCACCGCCGCCGGGTCGGTGAGCGAGGCGACCTGGTCGATCAGCACCCGCAGTCGGGCGGCGTCGTCCGGCGCGGCCCGCCACAGCGGGGCGAAGATCGGGTCGAGCCCGTCCGGAGCCCGCCGGACCAGCGCGGCCACCAACTCGGCCAACATCGTGCGCTGCCGCTCGTAGCGACCCCGGAAGCCGGAACGGCGCATCACGTAGCGCAGCGCGATGCCCTTGAGCAGGGCGCAGTGCGCCCGAACCAGACGCGGCACCACCAGATCGGCGGCATAGCGGCGGTGCGGGCCGGGGCCGAAGCGCTCCTCGGTGGCGGCCACCGCCGCGGACACGAACCGGCCGGTCAACCCGCTGGTGGTGGCCTTCAACGCGACCTGGGCCCGATGGCTGCCGTCGTACCCGGCGAGCGGAGCGAGCAGCGGATCGGCCAACAACGCGACCAGCACCTCGGCCAGGTCGGCGGCGGACTCCCCCGAGTACGTGGCGGCCACGTCCGCGCAGAGCGCGGCCCGCTCGTCGGCGTCGTCGAGCAACGGCCGCAGCGTGACATAACCGCCGTGGACGCCGTCCTCCACGTCGTGCACCGAGTACGCGACATCGTCGGCCCAATCCATCACCTGGGCTTCCAGGCAGCGCCGGTCTCCGGGCGCACCGGCCCGGATCCAGTCGAAGACCGCCGTGTCGTCGCCGTACACCCCGAACTTGCGCTGCCCGGGACGGCGCGGCCACGGATACTTGCCGATCGCGTCCAGCGACGCCCGGGTCAGGTTCAGTCCGGCGGACGTACCGTCCGGGGCGAGCACCTTCGCCTCCAGGCGGGTCAGCACCCGCAGCGTCTGCGCGTTGCCCTCGAAACCGCCGCAGGGCGTGGCGAGCAGGTCCAACGCGGCCTCGCCGTTGTGCCCGAACGGCGGATGCCCGAGGTCGTGGGCCAGCCCGGCGACGTCCACCACGTCCGGGTCGCAACCCAGCCGGGCGCCCATCTCCCGGGCGATCTGGGCCACCTCCAGCGAGTGGGTCAACCGGGTACGCAGGAAGTCGTCCGTGCCGGCGGTGTGCACCTGGGTCTTCGTGGCCAACCGGCGGAACGCCGCCGAGTGCAGCACCCGGGCCCGGTCGCGCTCGTACGGCGACCGGCGGTGGCCGGTGTCCTTGGGTGCCTCCTCGACCAGCCGGGCGTCGGCCGGAGCGGGCTCACTCACTCTTCACGCAGCCGCCGCTGTTCGCGACTGCGGGGCTCGCAAACCCGGCTCACTCCTCGCGCTCACGGAGAACGCAGAACTCGTTGCCCTCCGGGTCGGCCAGCACCGTCCACTCGACGTCACCCTGACCGATGTCGACGTGCCGGGCGCCCATGTCGACCAGCCGCTCGACCTCGGCCTCCTGGTCGGTGGGGCGCAGGTCGAGGTGCAGCCGGTTCTTGCGCTCCTTGCCGTCGGCCACCGGGCCGAAGAACAGGGCGGGGCGCCGGTCCGCGGACTCGCGGATCTCCACGCCGCCCGGCTTCTCGGTGATGATCTGATAACCGAGCGCCTCGGCCCACCAGCGGGCCAGTCGGGCCGGATCACGGGCATCGACGGTCAGGCTCTCCCAGACGCTGGTCATGCAGTCACCCTTCCCCCTCGACGGCATACGCAATCCGCCCGCGTGCGAGCGAGCGAGCCAAGGTTACGCCCGCCACAGCCGCTCGACCCGCCCACGACATCGACGGCAGGTCCACAACCGCCGATTGGCCGATCTCAGCGTGGGTGCCGGCGGCGGCCGGGTGGCCCGGTCCGCCGCCGGCCCCGCGTCAGCGGCTGTCCGACCCGCCGGTCTCCACGGCCGCCCGGCCGGCCTCCAGGCGCGCCACCGGCACCCGGAACGGCGAGCAGGACACGTAGTCCAGGCCGACCTCGTGGAAGAAGTGCACCGAGTCGGGGTCCCCGCCGTGTTCGCCGCAGACGCCGAGCTTCAGCCCGGGCCGGGCGGCCCGACCCTCCTCGGCGGCGATCCGCACCAGCCGGCCGACGCCGTCGCGGTCGATCGACTCGAACGGTGAGATGCCGAAGATGCCCAGCTCCAGGTACCGCCAGAAGAACGCGCCCTCGACGTCGTCGCGGGAGAATCCCCAGCCCATCTGCGTCAGGTCGTTGGTGCCGAAGGAGAAGAACTGCGCCGCCTCGGCGATCTGGCCGGCGGTGAGCGCCGCCCGGGGTACCTCGATCATGGTGCCGATCAGCACCTCGACCGCGCTGTCCCCGACCACCTCGGCGATGATCTTCTCGGCCTCGGCGCGAACCGTCTCCAGCTCCTGCACGGCGCCGACCAACGGCACCATGATCTCCGGTTTGGCCACCCCACCGCCCCGGGCGCAGGCCACGGCCGCCTCGGCGATGGCACGGACCTGCATCGCGAACAGGCCGGGGATGACCAGGCCGAGACGTACGCCCCGCAACCCGAGCATCGGGTTCTCCTCGTGCATCCGCCGGACGGCGGCGAGCAGTGCCTCCTCCTTGGCCACGTCCTCGCCACGCTCCTGAGCGACCGCCACGTTGACCGCGAGCTGCTCCAACGGCGGCAGGAACTCGTGCAGCGGCGGGTCGATCAGCCGGACGGTGACCGGCAGGCCGTCCATCTCGCGGAAGATCTCCTCGAAGTCGGCCCGCTGCAACGGCAGCAGGGCGGCCAGTGCCGCCTCCCGCTCGCCCTCGGCCCGGGCCAGGATCAGCCGCTCGACCAACTCCCGCCGGTCGCCGAGGAACATGTGCTCGGTGCGGCACAGCCCGATGCCCTCGGCGCCGAAGCGCCGGGCCCGGGCGGCGTCCGCGCCGGTGTCGGCGTTCGTGCGGACCGCGAGCCGCCGCTTGCCGTCGGCGTGCGTCATGATCCGGTGTACGGCCCGGACCAGCGCGTTGTCGATGTGCTCGGGGTCGAGGCTGCCCTCGAAGTACTGCACGACCTCCGACGGCATGACCGGCACCTCACCGAGGTAGACCTTGCCGGTGGTGCCGTCGATGGAGACGACGTCGCCCTCGGTGACGGTCTGCCCGGCCACGGTGAACCGCTTCGCCGGCACGTTCACGTCGATCTCGTCGGCCCCGGACACGCAGGTCTTGCCCATCCCCCGGGCCACCACGGCGGCGTGGCTGGTCTTACCGCCACGCGAGGTCAGGATGCCCTTCGAGGCGATCATGCCGTTCAGGTCGTCCGGGTTGGTCTCCCGACGGACCAGGATCACCGCCTCACCCTCGGCGGCCAGCTCGACGCCCGGGCCGAGGTGAAGACCACCTTGCCGGACGCCGCGCCGGGCGAGGCGCCGATGCCCGTGGCGACCGCCTCGAACTGGTGGTCGAGTTGGAAGCGGGGGAACATCAGCTGCGCCAGTTGCGCGCCGTTGACCCGGTGCAGCGCCTCGTCCAGATCGATCAGGCCCTCGTCGACGAGTTGACCGGCGATGACGAACGCGGCGGCGGCCGTTCGTTTGCCGACCCGGGTCTGCAACATCCACAGCTTGCCGCGCTCGATGGTGAACTCGATGTCGCAGAGGTCCTTGTAGTGCTCCTCCAGCCGGGCCATGATGCCGAGCAGCTCGTCGTAGGAGGACTTGTCGAGCCGCTCCAGCTCCTGCAACGGGACGGTGTTGCGGATGCCGGCGACCACGTCCTCACCCTGCGCGTTGGCCAGGTAATCGCCGTAGATGCCCTGCGCCCCGCTGCCCGGATCGCGGGTGAACGCGACGCCGGTACCGGAATCCGGACCGAGGTTGCCGAAGACCATGGTCACCACGTTGACCGCGGTACCGAGATCGGCCGGGATCCGCTCCTGGCGGCGGTAGAGCACCGCGCGCTCCGCGTTCCACGACTCGAAGACGGCGCGGATGGCCAGGTCGAGCTGTTCGCGCGGCTGCTGCGGGAACTCCCGGCCGGTGTGCTTGAGGAAGATCTTCTTGTACGCGTCGACCAGCCCGCGCAGATCGTCGGCGTCCAGATCCAGGTCGTTGGAGGTGCCCTTGGCGCTCTTGGCCTCGTCGAGGGCGTGCTCGAACTCCTCGCCCGGCACCTCGCAGACGGTCTTGCCGAACATTTGGATGAGCCGCCGGTAGGAGTCCCAGGCGAACCGGTCGTTCCCTCCGGCTTGTGCGGACAGCCCGACCACGCTCTGGTCGTTGAGGCCGACGTTGAGGACGGTCTCCATCATGCCGGGCATGGAGAACTTCGCGCCGGAGCGGACGGACACCAGCAGGGGGTCCTGCGGGTCGCCGAGGCGCTTGCCCATGGCACGCTCCAGCGATTCCAGGTGCTTCTCGATCTGACCGGCGAGCCCGTCCGGCTCCTGGCCGGTCGCGAGGTACGCCTGGCAGGCCTCGGTGGTGATGGTGAAGCCGGGGGGCACCGGCAGGCCGAGGTTGGTCATCTCGGCGAGGTTGGCGCCCTTTCCGCCGAGCAGGTCCTTGAGGTCCTTGTTGCCCTCGGAGAAGTCGTAGACGTACTTGTGATCGACGGTCTCTTGCGCTGCCACCAGAGCCTCCCACGCGCGCCGGATTGACACTTAACGAAGGTTCAGGGCGAAGGTTAAGCGAACATCGAGTGGCCTGGGACCGTTCGGTGACAATAGGCACAGCCATCACGACTATCCGCGTTCGTACCGGTTTTTGGGAACGCTTCCATGCGCAGGATCACGCATCCCGACCGAGCGCCGTACGCTTGACGGCACGCCAGCCGGTGAACCTCACTTTTGCCATAACCGACGCGAATACACCCCGGAGTCGCTGCCGTGTCGACCACCCCCTCCCCCGGTCTCACCCCCGGCGCGGCCGGACCCGCCGACCCGGTGTCGCTGCCGTCGCACGAGGCGGACGCGGCCACGCTGGCCCGCGCCGCCGAACGGTCCGCGGGCGATCTGCTCGCCCCGCCGACCCCGATCCGGCTCTCCGACGTCGTACCCGCTCCACGGCAGGTCGACCCCGCTCCGGCCGATGACTGGCTGCTGCCGCCCGACGCGGTCATCGTGGCCAGCGCCGACCCCGCCGTGCTGACGGTCGCCGCGCACCTCGCCGAGCTGCTGCGGCCCGCCACCGGGTACCCGCTGCCGGTCACCGACACCACCCGACCGGCACCGGGCGGGGGCATCACGCTCACACTGGCCGACGACGACAGCCTGGGCGCCGAGGGATACCGGCTCACCGTGACCCGGGCCGGGGTCACCATCACCGGGGCCACCGCCACCGGCCTCTTCTACGGCGCGCAGACCCTGCGCCAACTGCTGCCCCCGTCGATCGAGAGCCCGACCCCGGTCACCGCACGGTGGACGTTGCCCGGCGGCACCATCACCGACTCCCCCCGATTCCCGTTGCGGGGCGCGATGCTCGACGTGGCACGGCACTTCTTCGCCGTCGAGGACGTCCTGCGAGTCATCGACCACCTGGCCCGATACAAGCTCAATCACCTGCACCTGCACCTCACCGACGACCAGGGCTGGCGCATCGCGGTCGACTCCTGGCCGAGGCTGACCACCGTCGGCGCCACCACCGCGGTCGGCGGAGGGCCCGGCGGCTCCTACACGAAGGCGGACTACCTGCGGATCGTCGCCTATGCCGCCGACCGCCACGTCACCGTCGTCCCGGAGATCGACCTGCCCGGGCACACCAACGCGGCGCTTGTCGCGTACCCGGAACTGGCACCCGACAAGGTCGCACCCCCGCCGTACACCGGCACCGAGGTCGGCTTCAGCTACGTCGACCCGTCCGACGAGCGCACGTACGACTTCATCGCCGACGTGCTCGGTGAGGTGGCCGCGCTCAGCCCTGGGCCGTGGCTGCACATCGGTGGCGACGAGGCGTTCAAGGTCAAGGGCGAGGTGTACACCGGTTTCGTCGAGCGGGTGCAGCGCATCGTGGCCGGGCTCGGCAAGACCGTGGTCGGCTGGCACCAGCTCGCCCCGGCCGGGCACGTCGACGGGCGGGTCCTGCAGTGGTGGGGGACGAACGGGGGCGAGGACCCGGCGACGGCCGACGCGGTGCGCAGGGGTGCGCGGCTCATCGTCTCCCCCGGCAACCACGCCTACCTGGACATGAAGTACGCCCCGGACACCCCGATCGGGCACGACTGGGCGGGGCTCATCGACGTGCGCACGGCGTACGACTGGGATCCCGGCACGCACGTCGCCGGTGTGCCCACCACGGCCGTACTCGGCGTGGAGGCCCCGCTCTGGACCGAATCGGTCACCTCGCTCGCCGAGATCGAGTTCATGCTGCTGCCCCGGCTGCCCGCCGTCGCCGAGTTGGGCTGGTCACCTCGAACGACGCACGACTGGGACGGCTTCCGCGAGCGGCTGGCCGGGCACGGCCCGCGCTGGTCCACCGCCGGCGTCACCTTCCACCGCGCACCCGAGATCCCCTGGCCGGCGACACCGGCCGTCCCCGGGCAGCGCCCCGCAGCGCGTGAGGGCGTCAACCAGACTTAGGCCCCTGATCGACTCGGTTTCGCCGACATCGGGGTATCCGCCGCCACCGGACACCGCGATATCACCGAACCCGAGTGGATCAGCCCGCCTCGTCCCGCGTGCCGGCTTCACCAGGCGCGCCGATTACACCGCCTCCTACTGGATCTCCGTCGAACACCTCGCCGACTGGATCGCCACCCGCGGCTACTCCACCAACTGACCCACACCACCAACACGACGAACACCGAAGGGCCGGACCCCACCAGGGGCCCGGCCCTTCGAGATGCGGTCAGTCGGTGGCGAGGACGGCCCGTCGGTGCGTTGAGGCCCGGCACGAGGCGCAGACCGAAGGGCCGACCGAGACGCGGACGCGAGCGCGGACCGGCAGCTGTCCCGGGCGTCAGCCGCCGGAGTCGTCCAACTCGGCGCCCTCGGGGACGGTGTCGTCGTCCCGGCTGGCCAGCCAGCCGTCGGGTAGGAAAACCTTGCCCGGCGAGTTGGTACGCCCGCGGGGCTGGCCCAGGGCGGTCACGGGGAACGGCTCCGCCGGATCGAGCTTGCCGAGCAGGTCGTCGAGCTGGGCCAGGCTTTCGATCATCGCCAGCGAGCGGCGCAGTTCACCGCCGACAGGGAAGCCCTTGAGGTACCAGGCGACGTGCTTGCGGAAGTCGGTGCAGCCGTCCCGCTCGCCCCGGGCCGGGTTGCGCGCGCCCGCCACGAACTGGTCGACCAGCAGTTCGGCGTGCCGGCGCATGGTCACCGCCACCTCGCCGAGGGTGGGCAGTCGCCGCTCCGGCCGACCGTTGAACGCGGCCTCCAGGTCGGCGAAGAGCCACGGCCGCCCCAGGCAGCCACGGCCGATCACCACGCCGTCGACCCCGGTGTGCGCGACCATCCGCAGCGCGTCGTCGGCCTCCCAGATGTCACCGTTGCCGAGCACGGGCACGTCGAGGGCCTGCTTCAACGTGGCGATCGCGTCCCAGTCGGCGGTGCCCGAGTAACGCTGCCCGGCCGTTCGCCCGTGCAGGGCCACCGCGGCGACGCCGGCTTCCTGGGCGGCGAGCCCGGCTTCGACGTACGTCAGATGGTCGTCGTCGATGCCCTTGCGCATCTTCACCGTGACCGGCACCCCGGCCGGCGACGCGGCAGCGACCGCGGCCTTCACCAGCCGGGCGAAGAGCCGGCGCCGCCAGGGCAGCGCGGCGCCGCCGCCGCGCCGGGTGACCTTGGGTACGGGGCAGCCGAAGTTGAGGTCGATGTGGTCGGCCAGGTTGCGCTCCACGACGATGCGCACGGCCGCAGCGGTGATCTCCGGGTCGGTGCCGTAGAGCTGGAGGCTGCGCGGGTGCTCGTCGTCGCCGAACGCGATCATGCGCAGCGTCTTCGGGTTCCGCTCGACCAGCGCCCGGGTGGTGATCATCTCGCAGACGTAGATGCCGCCGCCCTGCTCCCGGCAGAGCCGGCGGAAGCCGACGTTGGTGATCCCCGCCATCGGCGCGAGGACCACCGGCGGCCACACCTGGTGCGGCCCAAGGGTCAGCGGGCGCAGCGCGGGCAGGGTCGAGGCAGTCACCGGACAAGTGTACGGGGCCCCGACCGGCGCTTTCCGCGTCGGCCGAGGCCCCGTGCCCACCGTCTCAGCAGCCGGGGAGGCGCTCGATCAGGTAACGCTCGACCTGGTCCAGGGAGACCCGCTCCTGGGCCATGGTGTCCCGGTTGCGTACCGTCACGGCGTTGTCGTCCAGCGTGTCGAAGTCGACCGTCACGCAGAACGGGGTGCCGATCTCGTCCTGCCGGCGGTAGCGGCGGCCGATCGCCTGCGAGTCGTCGAACTCCACCACCCAGCGCTTACGCAGCAGCGCGGCGAGGTCCTTCGCCTTCGGCGACAGCGCCTCGTTACGCGACAGCGGCAGCACCGCCACCTTGACCGGGGCCAGCCGCGGGTCGAACCGCATCACGGTGCGCTTGTCCACGCCGCCCTTGGTGTTCGGCGCCTCGTCCTCGTCGTACGCCTCCAGCAGGAAGGCGAGCACCGCGCGGGTCAGACCGGCGGCCGGCTCGATGACGTACGGCATCCAGCGCTCGCTCTTGGTCTGGTCGAAGTAGGACAGGTCGACCCCGGAGTGCTTGCTGTGCGTGGAGAGGTCGAAGTCGGTGCGGTTGGCGACACCCTCCAGCTCGGCGAACTCGCTGCCGCCGAACTGGAAGCGGTACTCGATGTCGACCGTGCGCTTCGAGTAGTGGGAGAGCTTCTCCTTGGGGTGCTCGTAGAGGCGCAGGTTGTCCGCCGACAGACCGAGGTCGAGGTACCAGTTCCAGCGCTCCTGGAGCCAGTACTCGTGCCACTGCTCGTCGGTGCCCGGCTCGACGAAGAACTCCATCTCCATCTGCTCGAACTCCCGGGTCCGGAAGATGAAGTTGCCCGGGGTGATCTCGTTGCGGAACGACTTGCCGGTCTGCGCGATGCCGAACGGCGGCTTCTTGCGGGCGACCGTCTCGACGTTCTTGTAGTTGACGAAGATGCCCTGCGCGGTCTCCGGGCGCAGGTAGTGCAGCCCCTCGTCGCTCTCCACCGGGCCGAGGTAGGTCTTCATCAGGCCGTTGAACATCTTCGGCTCGGTGAAAGTGCCCTTGTTGCCGCAGTTGGGGCAGTTCAGCTCGGCGAGGGAGGTCAGCGGCTTGCCGTGCTTCTCGGCGTACGCCTCCTCCAGGTGGTCCGCCCGGAAGCGCTTGTGGCAGAACTGGCACTCGGTGAGCGGGTCGACGAACTCGGCGATGTGGCCGGACGCCTCCCACACCTTGCGGGCCAGGATCACGGCGGAGTCGAGGCCGACCACGTCGTCGCGCTGCTGCACCATGGTCTTCCACCACTGCCGGCGGACGTTCTCCTTGAGTTCCACGCCGAGCGGACCGTAGTCCCACGCCGATCGGGTGCCTCCGTAGATCTCGCTGGAGGGGAAGACGAAGCCTCGGCGCTTGGCGAGACTGACGACGGCGTCGATACGGTCGACTGGCATGTTTCCTCCTACGCCGGCTGGCGGTCGGCGGGGGCGAGATGTGGATGGAACGGTCGGTTCGGGCCAACGGTACGACCACCGTCGCCCCGAGCCCAGCAGAATACCGGGAGCCGGTCAGCTCACCCCGCAGACCTCCATGCCGCCGGTCTGACCGTCCTGGCCCAGGCTGACCTGCTGCTGCTCCCGGTCGCCGCCGTCGAGCGTCACGTCGACCGGCACGATCAGGTTGATGGTGTCGACCTCACCGACCCGGAAGGCGGCGACCTGGGGCTCGGCGGCGGCCCGTCGTTCGAACTCGGCGCGGGACTCGCGCCGCTGCGCGTCGTCGCAGAGCTGGTCGTACGCCCGCCCGTAGTTGCGCTCCACCAGCGCCTGGTAGTAGTCGCCGGTCACGGTGCGGCCCTGCTCGCGGACGGCCTGCACGCCGGTGACGGCCAGGCCGACGACGGCCGCGCCGCCACCGCCGCAGCAGAGGAGTACGGCGAGCGCGCCGACGCCGAGGCCGATCCAAAGCCGCGTCCGGCGACCCTCGGTGGGTGGCGCGGCGAACGGCGGAGCCACACCGGGACCGGGCGGCGGGGCGGGTGCGGTCATAGGAGCAGCGTAGTGTCCGCCGGCTCAGCGGTAAGGACCCGCAGCCCGATCACTCTCGGCGACCACCACGGCCCCGCCGGGCGCGGCGGTGGCCAGCGCCTCGTACGCGGACGGTTCGTCGACCGACTCGGCGAGCAGCGGCACGGCGCTGACCTTGACCTCGAAGGCGCCCAGTGCCCGCCGGTAGGTGCCGACCGACTCCCACTCGGTGACCAGGGACCAGTGCCGCGGGTCGTCGAGCGCCCGGACCAGTTGGCCACGTAGGTAGCCGGGGCAGGCGGCCAGCGCGGTGAGGGCGGCGTGCGCCCGTTCGGTGAAGTCGTCGGCGACGTCGACGTCGACCACGAACCGGTTGGTCACCAGCACCGGGGGTTCCTCCTCGTAGAGTCTGTGGGATGCAGCGTACGCAGCGCCCCCTGCTGGCGCGTCTGGCCGGGGCGAACCCGACGTCGGTGTTCCTGCTCACCCTGGTGGTGGTGCTGGTGGCGTTCTTCACGCCCGGTGTGATCGGCGGGCTGCTGACGCTCGCGCTCGCGGCGGCCCTGATCGCCCTGTTGGTGACGACCTGGCCGGTTCAGGCACCGCAGACCCGGCTGATCCGGCTGCTGATGCTGACCCTTCTGGTGACGGTGGGCCTGGCAAAGCTGCTCTGACATGCAATCATGCGTTTTTGACAATCATTATCGTTCCCACGGACAGTTGATGACATGACCAACCGCACCACGTCTCGCGTCCTGGCCGCCGCCACCGCCCTTCTCGCCCTGGGTGCCGGTGCCGGCTGCTCCACCGGCGGTGCCGCCAGCGCCGACCCCCAACGGGTCGACGTGGTGGCCGCGTTCTACCCCCTGCAGTTCCTCGCCGAGCGGATCGGCGGGGACGCGGTCCGGGTGACCAACCTCGCCAAGCCCGGTGCCGAGCCGCACGACCTGGAACTCACCCCGAGCCAGGTCGGCCAGGTCACCGAGGCGGAGCTGATCGTCTACCTGAAGGGCTTCCAGCCGGCGGTGGACGACGCCGTCGCGCAGAACGGCGGCGACCGGACGTTCGACGTGACGAGCGTGCAACCGCTGCTGGACGCGACCGCGGCCGGGCACGACCACGAGGGTGCGGGCGAGCACGCCGAGGAGGAGAACACCGGCGGCAAGGACCCGCACGTCTGGCTCGACCCGACCCGGCTGGCCACCATCGGTGACCAGTTCGCCCAGCGGCTCGGCAGGGCCGACCCGGACCACGCCGCCGACTACACCGCCCGCGCCTCGGCGCTGCGCGCCGACCTGACGGCCCTGGACGGCGAGTTCAACCAGGGCCTGGCGACGTGCCAGCGGCGGGAGATCGTGACCAGCCACGCCGCGTTCGGTTACCTCGCCGACCGGTACCGCCTTGAGCAGGTCGGCATCACCGGGCTGAGCCCGGACGTCGAGCCCTCCCCGCAGCGGCTCGCGCAGGTCATCGAGGAGGCGAAGGAGCACAAGAGCACCACGATCTTCTTCGAGACGCTGGTCAGCCCGAAGGTCGCCGAGACCATCGCCGGTCAGGTGGGCGCGAAGACCGCGGTGCTGGACCCGATCGAAGGACTCGCCGCCGGCAGCAACGGGGACTACCTTTCGGTGATGCGTACGAACCTGCAGGCACTGCGGACGGCCCTGAGCTGCTCGTGACCACTCCTGTCATCACCGTGCAGCACGGGACGGTCGGCTACGACGGCCGTCCCGTGCTCCGCGACATCTCGTTCACCGTCTCCGCCGGCGAGGTGGTGGCACTGCTCGGCGCCAACGGGTCGGGCAAGTCCACGCTGATCCGCGCCGTGCTGGGGCTGGTGCCGCTCAACGCCGGCTCGATCACCCTCTTCGACCGCCCGTTGCGTCGCTTCCGGCAGTGGGAACGGATCGGGTACGTGCCGCAGCGCCTGGGCGCGGGCGGCGGCGTCCCGGCCACCGTTCGCGAGGTCGTGGCCTCGGGCCGGCTGGCCCGTCGAGGGGTGCTCCGCCCGCCGGGCAGAGCCGACCGGGCCGCCGTCGACGCCGCGCTGCGCGCGGTCGGGCTCGCCGACCGGGCCACCGATCCGGTCGCCACCCTCTCCGGAGGTCAGCAGCAGCGCACGCTGATCGCCCGCGCGCTGGCCGGTCAGCCGGAACTGCTGGTCCTCGACGAACCCACCGCCGGCGTGGACGCGGCCAGCCAGGAGGCGTTCGCCGGCGCGCTGCGCGACTTCGTCGCCGGCGGCGGGACGGTGCTCCTGGTGGCCCACGAACTGGGTCCGCTGCGACCGGTGATCACCCGGTCCGTCGTCGTCCATCAGGGTGGCATCTGCCACGACGGCGCGGTGCCGGACCCGGCCGGCCATCACGCGGAGCCCGACCACGACCACGTGCACCCGCACGGTCCCGACGAGCCCGCCGGGCTGTGGAGCAACTGACCATGGAACTCTTCCAGTACCCGTACATGCAGCGGGCCCTGATCGCCGCGCTGGTGATCGGCCTGGCCGCGCCGGCGCTCGGTATCTACCTGGTGCAGCGCCGGCTCGCGTTGATCGGCGACGGAATCGGGCACGTGGCGTTGACCGGCGTCGGCGCCGGGCTCCTGCTCAACCGCTCGCCGGTGCTGGTGGCGGTGATCGTGGCCACCGTCGGCGCGATCGCCATCGAGCTGGTCCGCTCCCGCGGGCGTACCTCGGGCGACCTGGCGCTGGCGCTGCTCTTCTACGGCGGCATCGCCGGTGGTGTGCTGCTCGTCGGCCTCTCCGACGCGACCAGCGCCAACCTCAACGCCTACCTGTTCGGGTCGCTGACCACCATCTTCCCGGCCGATCTGATCACCATCGGGGTGCTCGGCACCGCGATCGTGGTCGCCATGATCGCGTTGCGCCCGGCGCTCTTCGCGATCAGCCACGACGAGGAGTACGCGCGGGTCTCCGGCCTGCCGGTGCGTACGCTCAACCTGCTGATCGCGGTCACCACCGCGGTGACCGTCACCATCGCGATGCGCGCCGTCGGGGTGCTGTTGATCAGTGCGCTGATGGTGGTGCCGGTGGCTACCGCTCAGCAGGTCACCCGGGGTTTCCGCAGCACGATGACCGCCGCGATGGCGCTCGGGTTCTTCGCCGCCGGCTCGGGTGTCTGGGTGGCGGCCACCGCGGACACCGCTCCGGGCGCCTCGGTGGTGCTGCTGGCGATCGCCTCCTTCCTCGTGGTGGCCGTCGCCGGTGGGGTCTGGCGGACGCTGCGCCGCCGGGCGACCCCGGCCGCCGCGCCGACACCCGAGCCGCACGAGGTCGTGCTGGGCTCATCCTGATCAGTCGGATGTCGGCGCTATTGGTTACCGTTGCGGGATGACCAGCGCCACGGGGTACGACGGGTTCGACGGGGCCAGCGAGCTGCTCCGCGCCCTGTCGGCGCCCATCCGGCTGGCCATCGTCAGCGAGCTGGCCGACGGTGAGCGGTGTGTGCACGAGCTCGTGGAAAAGCTGGGCGCCGCGCAACCGCTGGTCTCCCAGCACCTGCGCGTGCTGCGCGGCGCGGGCGTCGTCCGGGGCTCCCGCAGAGGTCGGGAAATCGCGTACAGCCTGGTCGACGAGCACGTCGCGCACATCGTGGCGGACGCGGTCAGCCACGCCGGGGAGGGATCATGAGCGAGAGTGGCGCCGCGGTGCGCAACACCCGACAGCGCTCGGCGGTGAGCGCGTTGCTGGGCGAGATGGAGGGCTTCCACAGCGCCCAGGACCTGCACGCGATGCTGCGCCAGCGCGGTGAGCGGGTCGGCCTGACCACGGTCTACCGCACCCTGCAGGCTCTGGCGGACGCGGGCGAGATCGACGTGATGCGCCCGCCGGGCGGTGAGCACCTCTACCGCCGGTGCAGCGAGGGGCACCACCACCACCTGGTCTGCCGGGCCTGTGGGCGCACCGTCGAGGTGGCCGGCCCGGCGGTGGAGAGCTGGGCCGACCGGGTCGCCGAGCAACACGGTTACGCCGACGTCAGCCACACCCTGGAAATCTTCGGCACCTGCCCGGACTGCGCCCGCTGACACCGCCGCCGCTCGGGCCACCCCGGCCGCTGGTCCGACGGGTGCCGGTTCCCGGCCGTTCGTGACACGCTGTCCGGCGTGAAAATTTACGCCGATCGGTTTCCGACCGCCGCCCGCCAGTTGTTCACCGACCTGCTCGTCGTCGCCTGGGTGTACGTCGCGATCCGCGGCGCGCTGTGGCTGCACGACCTGGTGCAGAAGCTCGCCGTACCGGGGCAGAAGTTGGAGGGCGCCGGCAGCGGGCTCGCCGACAACCTGGGCGACGCCGGCAGCAAGGTCGGCCGGGTGCCGCTGGTCGGCGACGAGTTGACCGCGCCCTTCCAGCGGGCCGCCGACGCCGCCCGTTCGCTCGCCGACGCCGGCCGCGACCAGCAGCACCTCGTCGACCAGCTCGCCCTCGCCCTCACGATCGCGGTGCTGATCTTCCCGCTCGGCCTGGTGCTGTTCGGGTGGCTGCCGCTGCGGCTGCGTTGGATGCGGCGGGCCGGGTCGGCCGCGAAGCTGGCCGCCGGACCGGCCGGTCGGGACCTGCTCGCCCTGCGCGCGCTGGCCACCCAACCGCTGGGCCGGCTCACCCGGATCGCGCCGGACGTCGCCGAGGCGTGGCGACGCGGCGACGACGACACCGTCGACGCCCTTGCCGCGCTGGAGCTGCGCCAACTCGGCCTGCGCGGCAGGGGCCGCTAAGGTCTTCGGGTGTTCTACTTCCTGGTCGTCATCGCCGTCCTGCTGCTCGGCTACGCCGCCGTCCTGGTCTCCTTCGTCCGTCGGGGCAGGAAGATCCCGCCCGTGGCGTACCTGGGTCTGGCGGTGCTCAACGGCCTGATCCTGGCGGCGGTGCTGGCCTGGGCGGTCGCCCGCTGACCGCGACACCTGGTCACGGTTTCGGCGGGATGCGGCGGCGGACGTCCTCGGCGGTGGACGGGCCGGGCGACCAGCGGGCCACCCAGGGCAGCTCGTCGGACGGGGTGATGACACCCTCCTCCAGGCCGGCGTAGCGGCCGGCGAGGATCCGCTTCGCGGCGGCGGTGTCGACCGGGTCGGTGTTGTCCCACAGAGCGCTGAACAGGGCGTCCACCCGTACCCGTGCCTGCCGGCAGAACAGGTCGGCCAGCTCGACGTTCTCCGGACGGCTGTCCCGCTCGGCGGACGCCCGGACGCAGACCGCGGACATCGCGAACAGCTCCGCGCCGATGTCCACCACCCGGCCGAGGAACGCCTGCTTGCGCTCCATCTTTCCCTGCCAGCGCGACATGGCGTAGAACGTCGACCGGGCCAGCTTGCGCGACGACCGTTCGACCTGGCGCAGGTGCGCGGCCAGGGGCCCGAACTCGGCGTACGCCGATGGGCTCTGGCCCCGGCCGACGGCCAGGGTGGGCAGCCACTTCGCGTAGAACGCGCCGGCGCGGGCGCCGGCCCGGGCCTTGCGGCCGAGCCCCGCGTCCGGGTCGATGATGTCGCCGGCCACCGACAGGTGGGCGTCGACGCCTCCCGGGCGATCAGCAGGTGCATGATCTCCGTCGAGCCCTCGAAGATCCGATTGATCCGCAGGTCGCGGAGCATCTGCTCGACGGCGGCCGGGCGTTCGCCGCGGGCGGCCAGCGAGTCGGCCGTCTCGTAGCCACGCCCGCCCCGGATCTGGATCAGGTCGTCGGCGATCTTCCAGGCCATCTCGCTGGCGTACAGCTTGACCAGCGCCGCTTCGATCCGGATGTCGTTGCGGTCGTCGTCGGCGAGCAGGCAGCACAGGTCGAGCATGGTCTCCATGCCGTACGTGGTGGCGGCGATGAAGGAGAGTTTCTGCGCGACGGCCTCGTGCTCGCCCACCGGCCGACCCCACTGGACCCGGTCGGCGGCCCACTCCCGGGCCACGTTCAACGCCCACTTGCCGGCACCCACGCACATCGCCGGCAGCGAGAGCCGACCGGTGTTCAACGTGGTCAGGGCGATCTTGAGTCCCTTGCCCTCGCCGCCGATGACGTTCTCGGCGGGCACGAACACGTCGTGGAACCGGGTGAGGCTGTTCTCCAGGCCGCGCAGGCCGACGAACTCGTTGCGCCGTTCCACGGTGATGCCGGCGCTGTCGCCGTCCACCACGAACGCGGTGATCCCGCCGCGCCGGCCCTCGGTGGCGGGCACCCGCGCCATCACCACCAGCAGGGTGGCGACGATGCCGTTGGTGGCCCAGAGCTTCACCCCGTTTAGCCGGTAACCGGTGCCGTCCTCGGTCGGCTCGGCGGTGGTGGCAAGCCGGGCCGGGTCGGAGCCGACGTCCGGCTCGGTGAGCAGGAACGCGGACACCTCGCCGGCGGCGAGCCGGGGCAGGAACCGCTGCTTCTGCTCGGCGGTGCCGAACATCTTCAGCGGCTGCGGCACCCCGATCGACTGGTGCGCGGAGAGCAGCGCGCCGATCGCCGGGCTGACCGATCCTGCCAGCATCAACGCCCGGCAGTAGTGCAGGTTGCTCAGCCCCAGCCCGCCGTACCTGCGATCGATCTTCATGCCGAACGCGCCGAGGTCGGCCAGCCCGTGGAACACGGCGTCCGGAATGGACGCGTCGCGCTCGATGGCCGCGCCGTCCACCTCGGAGGTGAGGAAGGCGCGGAACCGGCCAAGGAACTCCTCGGCGCGCGCCACCTCGTCCGGGTCGGAGCGTGGCCACGGGTCGATGAGGTCGAGTCGGAACCGGCCGAGGAACAGTTCCTTGCCGAAACTGGGCCGGTCCCAGGTGGACTCGCGGGCGGCCTCGGCGACCTGCCGGGCCTCCTTCTCGGAGACCTGGCCGGCTTCGGCGGGCAGTGGCGCGGCGGCCCCGGCGGTGCCGGGTGCGGCTTCGGAGTCGGGGCCGTCCGGTGCCGGTCGGCCGTTCTGCGTCGTGGTCACGGCTGCCCCCTCGAAGCTCGATGCGGCTGCGTCGACGTGTGCGACTGATGCCACGCTACCCCCGGTTGTTACCCAGGGGTAGCGATGCGTGCAGATCGAGCGCGATCAGCGACCGCTGAGAATGTCCGGGTCGTCGTCCTCGTCGTCGACGTCGTCCTCGCCCCAGTTGCGCCGGGCGAACGGCAGGATCACCCAGAACATGAGGAACCAGAGGCCGGCCAGCGTGCTGAGTACGAAGGCGATCGGCCGGTCCAACACGAAGTCGGTGATCAGCAGCACCGCGCTGACCATCGCGATCAGCATGAAGGCGAGGCCGCCGGTGGCCATCCGGTGGGCGAAGCGGACCAACTCCGGCTTGCGCCCCTGCCGGAACAGCGCCCGGTGGAACGCGACCGGCGAGATGATCATCGCGGTGGCGGCGGCCGCCGCGAGCAGCGCCACGATGTAGACGTCGCGCTGAAACTCGGTGGTCCGGGTGAACCCGTTACTGAAGGGCAGCGTGAGCAGGAATGCGAAGAGGATCTGCACGCCGGTCTGGGCGACCCGCAACTCCTGCAACAGGTCGGCGAAGTTGCGCTGCCAACGCTGCTTCTCGGTCTCCTTCGACACGCGCTACCTCCGGTGAGACGCTACTGCCGGCGGTCCCGGCCGCCGGCAGCAACGCCAATGCCCCACCCGGCCGAGCGCGAAACAGGTTCACGAAACCTCCCGGTCACCTGCTGGACACCCAGCCCTCCGGGCCGAACTCAGGAGCCGCGCCGGATCCGGCCCGCGTACCGGGCCTCCAGCGCCGCGTTGTGCGCGTCGCCGTCCGGGATGTTCGCCGACAGGTAGACCGGGGGCCGCTCCCCCGCCGCCAGCAGCCGGGCCACCACCTCCACGGTGACCTGCTGGGCCAGCAGCGCCGCCGTGATCGAGGACACCGCGCCGACCGCGCCGCCGTCGGGCAGGGGCAGCGTCGCGTCGCCGTACGGCGCACCGTTGTCGAGCACCACGTCGGCGAAGTCGGCCAGCTTGCGCCCGGACGGGTGCCGGGAGGTCATCCGGCCGGAGTGCAGCGCGGAGGTGATCGCCACCAGCCCGTGACCGCGTTCCTTCACCAGCGCGGCGAACTCCACCATCGCGCCGTTGACGCCCGAGTTCGAGGCCAGCACGAACACGTCGGCGGGCCGTACCGGGGCCAGCTCGTACAGCCGGTGCGCCACCGCCGGGTCCCGCTCCAGCAGGGGGCCGAGCCGCTCGGCCGGTTCACCGCCGAGCAGCACCAGGTCGCGCAGCGCGATCCGGTTGGTCGGCACCAGCCCACCCGCCCGCCCGGCGATCTCCATGGCGAGGGCCTCCGAGTGGCCGGTGCCGAACGCGTGCACCACCCCGTCGGCACGGACCGCGTCGGCGATCAGGTCGGCGGCCCGCCCCACCGCCTCCCGCTGACTGCCTGCCACCCGACCGATCGTCTCGGTCACCACGGCCAGGTAGTCCTCGGCACTTACCGTCATGCGTCCTCCGTCGTCCGGTTGCGGGCCAACTGCACGGCGATCGGACGATTGGGTGCCCGGCC
Source organism: Micromonospora parastrephiae (assembly GCF_016802865.1). Classification (GTDB taxonomy): domain Bacteria; phylum Actinomycetota; class Actinomycetes; order Mycobacteriales; family Micromonosporaceae; genus Micromonospora; species Micromonospora parastrephiae. Next base: position 22,099 of record NZ_JAEVHM010000061.1, read on the forward strand.
GCCGGCGTCCATGATCACGATGCCTCTCCGATCGGCCGGCTCAGGCCGTCCCGCCGACCCGGGCCAGGATCGCCTCGGCGAGCGGGCCGGGAGCGGCGTCCGGGATCCAGTGCGTCACCCCGGTCAGCGGTACGAAACGGTAGTCGCCGGTGACGTGACCGGCGCACGCCTCGGCGGCGGTACGGCCGATCGCGACGTCCCGGTCGCTCCACACGTAGGTGGTGGGTACCCCGACCGGGCCGACGCCGGCCAGGTCGGATCCGGACATCGCCCGGTACCAGTTCAGTGCGGCGGTGAGCGCGCCCGGCTCGCGCATCGGGTCGGCGTAGCGGTCCACCCGGGACGCGTCACCCACACCGGCGAGCATCTTGCGCAGGCCCGTCGCGTTGAAGGTCAGCAGCGCCTTCTCCGCCTTGCCCGGCATCCGGAACAGCGCCATGTACGACGAGCGCGCCTTCTGCTGGGCGTCGCTGGCCAGGGTCTGCGCCATGGCCGCGGGATGTGGCACGGACACCGCCGTGAGCGTGCGAACCCGCTCCGGGTGCCCGGCGGCCACCGCCCAGGCCACGACCGCGCCCCAGTCGTGACCGACCAGGTGGACGGCGTCCAGGCCGAGCGCGTCGAGCACCGCCACGACGTCGGCGACCAGTTCGGGGATGCGGTACGCGGTCACCGCCTCCGGGCGGGCGCCCGGCGAGTAGCCGCGCTGGTCCAACGCGTACGTGCGCAGCCCGGCCGCGTGCAGCGTCGGGACGACGTCGTCCCACTCGCCGTTGTGCTGGGGGAAGCCGTGCAGCAGCAGGACGGGGTCGCCGTCCGGCGGCCCACCGGCGCGTACCTCGAACGTGAGACCTCGTGCGTCGATCCGCATGATCGTCAGCCTACCCAGCCGGCGTCCGGCGGGCAGGCCGCCGAGGTGGGGCGGACGCCCTGCTGGGCTGGTACGCCTGGTCGGTGCTAGCGTCAGCGAGACAACTTCACATCCGACAGGGGAGCGCACAGCGCTGAGAGTGCGGGCACGCCCGCAGACCCTCGAACCTGATCTGGGTAATGCCAGCGCAGGGAGTTCGGTCGACCTCCAGCCGCGCCGCCGTCCGGCGCCACCGGACGCGGCGTGCGTCTTCTCCTGGTTCTTTTCCTTGAACTGGGAGCACAGCATGGACAACACCACCAACCGCTGGCGCACCATCGACATCGTGGTCGCCTCGGTGATCGCGGTGGCCTTCGGCGTCATCTTCTGGGCCTGGGGTCTGGTCTGGAGCGCCACCGAGGGGGCGTTCGCCTTCTTCCCGCCGGCCCAGACCCTGCTCTACGGCGTCTGGCTGATGCCGGCCGTCATCGGCGGCCTGGTCATCCGCAAGCCCGGCGCCGCGCTCTACTGCGAGACGGTGGCGGCGGTGCTCTCCGCGCTGCTGGGCAGCCAGTGGGCCGGCACGGTGATCCCGCAGGGCATCGTGCAGGGCATCGGCGCGGAACTGGCGTTCGCCGCCTTCCGGTACCGGTCGTTCCGCCTGCCGACCGCCGTGCTGGCCGGCGCGTTGACCGGTCTGAGCGCCGCGCTGTTCGACTTCTTCGTCTGGAACGTCGACTACGCGCTGGGTGACTACCGCATCCCGTACGCCCTGCTCACCATCGTCAGCGCCACCGTGATCGCCGGCGCCGGTGGCTGGCTGCTCACCCGCGCCCTGGCCAACACCGGCGCCCTGGACCGCTTCCCGGTGGCCCAGGAGCGCGCCCTGATCTGACCGCGTCGATCAAGAGGTTTGCGTCAACGGGAGACGAAGTTCTGACGCGAGCCTCTTGATCACCAGCGGACAAGCGGCGCGCGGCCGGGAGGGAGGGTTCGGTGGGCGGGGTACTGCTGCGGGGGTTCGGGTGGCGGCACGCCGGGCGGCGCGCCTGGGCGGTGCGCGGGGTCGACCTGCGGGTCGAGGACGGGGAGCGGGTTCTGCTGCTCGGCCCGTCGGGGGCCGGCAAGAGCACCCTGCTCAGCGCGCTGGCCGGGCTGCTGCCCGAGGACTCCGGCGAGCAGGAGGGCACCGTCGAGATCGACGGGCTGGACCCGCGCAAGGGTCGGGAACGGGTCGGCATCGTCTTCCAGGACCCGGAGACGCAACTGGTGATGGCCCGCAGCGGCGACGACGTCGCGTTCGGGCTGGAGAACCGGGGCGTACCCACCGACGAGATCTGGCCCCGGGTCGACGAGGCGCTGCGCCGGGTCGGGTTCCCGTACTCCCGGGACCGCGACACCGCCGCGCTCTCGGGTGGTGAGCAGCAACGACTCGCCCTGGCCGGCGCGTTGGCCCTGCGGCCCGGCCTGCTGTTGCTCGACGAGCCGACCGCCAACCTCGACCCGGCCGGCGCCACCCTGGTCCGGCAGGCGGTGGCCGGCGCTCTGGACGCCGACACCACGCTGATCCTGGTCGAGCACCGGGTCGCCGAGGCGTTGCCGCTGGTCGACCGGGTGGTCGTCCTGGAACCCGGCGGTGGGGTGCGCGCCGACGGGCCACCCGAGGCGGTCTTCGCCGCGCACGGCGCGACCCTCGCCGCCGAGGGCGTGTGGGTGCCCGGTCACCCCGTGACGCCCCGGCCGGCCACCGCCGCCGCCGGGGACCTGCTGCTCGCCGACGACCGGCTCGGCCTACCGCCCCGGCTGGGCCCCACCGACCTGGCCGTACGCGCCGGCGAGGCGCTCGCGGTGCGGGGACCCAACGGCGCCGGCAAGTCCACCCTGGCCCTGCTGCTCGGTGGGCTGCTGCGACCGGGAACCGGTCGGGTCACGGCGTCCGCCGAGCTGGCCGGGTCGGATCACCGCGCTCCCCCGCACCGCTGGCGCGCGCCCGCGCTGGCCGGGCGCATCGGGTCGGTCTTCCAGGATCCGGAGCACCAGTTCGTCACCGGAACCGTCTTCGACGAGCTGGCCCTCGGGCCGCGCCGCACCGGCCAACCCGAGGCGGCCGTCAAGGACACCGTGGCCGGGCTGCTGGAGCGCCTGCGGCTGACACGGCTCGCGGCGGCCAACCCGTACACCCTCTCCGGTGGCGAGGCGCGGCGGCTGAGTGTGGCGACGGCCCTGGCCACCGCGCCCCGCCTGCTGATCTGCGACGAACCCACCTTCGGCCAGGACCGGCGGACCTGGCAGGAGCTGGTCGACCTCTTCGCCGACCTGCGCGACGCCGGGCACGGCGTGGTCGCGGTCACCCACGACGCGGATTTCGTCACCGCGCTCGCCGACCGCACTGTCACGCTCAAGCGGACCCCGGACGGCAGCCGATGATCAGCATCGAGCCGGTCGCCGCGCCCGGCGCGCCCCTGGCCCGCCGCAACCCGGTGGCGAAGGTGGCCGCCGCGCTGGTCTTCTCGTTCATCCTGCTGGCCACCCTGGACCCGGTGGCCCCGGCCATCGCCATCGCGCTCGAACTCGCCCTGCTGCCGCTGTTCGGCATCCGCTACCGGGTGCTGGCCCGGCGGGCACTGCCGCTGCTGCTCAGCGCCGCCGGCATCCTCGTCACCCTGGTGCTGTTCGCCGCCGACCGCTCCGGCCGGGTCCTGCTGGACGCGGGGCCGGTGCTGGTGACCACCGGCGTGCTGCTCACCGCGCTCGGCCTGGTGCTGCGGGTGTTCGCGGTGGCCCTGCCCGGTGTGATCGTCTTCGCCACCACCGACCCCACCGACCTGGCTGACGCGTTGGTGCAGAACGCGAAGGCGCCGGCCCGGTTCGCCATCGGGGCGCTGGCCGCGTTCCGGCTGGTGCCGCTGCTCGGACAGGAATGGCAGATGATCAGCATGGCGCGGCGGGCGCGCGGCGTCGACGCCGGACGCAACCCGGTGGCGAAGCTACGGCTGTTCACCTCCACCGCGTTCGCGCTGCTGGTCGGGGCGATCCGCCGGGGCACGCGGCTGGCGGTGGCGATGGACGCGCGCGGCTTCGACGCCGGCACACCGCGCACGGTGGCCCGACGCCAGTCCTTCACCCGCGCCGACGCCCTGCTGATCGCCGGGTCGATCGTCCTGGCCGGAGCGGCTCTGACCGCAAGCGTCCTCGCCGGCACCTTCCGCCCCCTGATCGGCTGAGCCCTCGCCGGCGCTCCCGGCCGCCCCGCACGAATCAGGGAGGTGGTGGCCTCGTCAGCGCAGGAGGCCACCCATGGCGGGACGGGTACGGATCGGTCAGCTGCGGCGGAAGGCGTAACGGCGGGTCTGGCCGGCCTGTTGGCTGCGGCCGCCCCCCGCGCGGCCCCCACCACCCTGCAGCGGTCCGGCCGTCGGCGCCGTCGATCGACCCTGCGCCTTCGGCAGCTCCGCGATCACCGGCGCGTCGAATGCCGGGGGCACGTCGATCGACGGCGCCAGCTCACCAGGAACCGCCGCCGGCACCACCGGCTCGGCCAGCACCGCCGGCTCGGCGGGTTCGACCAGCACCGCCGGCAACGCCGGCTCGATGGGTTCGACCGCGAGGTCGAGGTCGGGGCGGCTGGACAGGAGCGGGCCGTGGTTGGCCGCCGGGCCGGGGCGGGGCGGCGTCGCTCTCGGGGTACGGGACTTCTTCGGGTTGCGCCTGGCGGGCATCCGGACCTCCTTCGGTGCCGACCGTCACGGCCGGTCCCGCGCTCCGGCGGACGGTCGGATCGGCTGCTGACCGCCGCAACGCGACGGTCGAATGGGGAAGGGACCGCTCACCGGTGTCGGGCAGGGCCGCCGAACGGCGGCGGGAAGATGCGGGACGCCCGGGAGCGCACGGACCGCGACGCGGGGCGGCGGGCCGGCTCGGAAGATGGGGCGTCAGTTACGCATGTCCGTACCCTAAGCGCGCCGGCCGGACGCGCACCCGATTTACTGGCACGATCGGCACATGCTGATCGCGTTCTCGATCACCCCGCTCGGCGGCGGCGACTCCGTGGGCGACCTGGTCGCCGAGGCGGTGCGGGTGGTCCGCGAGTCCGGCCTGCCCAACCGGACCGATGCCATGTTCACCACCGTCGAGGGCGAGTGGGACGAGGTGATGGCCGTGGTGAAACGGGCGGTCGACGTGGTGGCCGCGCAGGCGCCCCGGGTGAGCGTGGTTCTCAAGGCCGACGTCCGGCCCGGGGTCACCGATGCTCTCGCCGGGAAGGTCGCCCGGATCGAAGCACGTCTCACCGACGGCTGAACCACCACTTCTGGTCGCTCCCGTCCCACTCCTTGTAACGGGAGCACGATCGCTGGCCCGCATCGGCGCGCATGACGGTAAGTTTCCAAACGCCAATAGTGGTGACGAGAGGTGGCGGCACGGATGGCTGAACAGGCGACGGCGCAGATCGGTGTGACAGGGCTGGCGGTGATGGGCCGCAACCTGGCCCGCAACCTGGCCCGCAACGGCTTCACGGTGGCGGTGCACAACCGAACACCTGCGCGCACCCGCAGCCTGGTCGCCGAGCACGGCGACGAGGGCACGTTCGTGCCCGGCGAGACGATGGCCGACTTCGTGGCATCGCTGGAACGGCCCCGCGCGGTGATCGTGATGGTCAAGGCCGGCGCGCCCACCGACGCCGTGATCGACGAGCTGGTGCCGCTGCTGGAGGAGGGCGACATCATCGTCGACTGCGGCAACGCCCACTTCGCCGACACGCGCCGGCGCGAGGAGGCGCTGCGCGCGCAGGGGCTGCACTTCAGCGGCACCGGCGTCTCCGGGGGCGAGGAGGGCGCGCTGCTCGGGCCCAGCATCATGCCGGGTGGCTCCGCCGAGTCGTACGCCAAGCTCGGGCCGATGTTCGAGAAGATCGCCGCCCACGTGGACGGCGTGCCGTGCTGCACGCACGTCGGGCCGGACGGCGCCGGTCACTTCGTCAAGATGGTGCACAACGGCATCGAGTACGCCGACATGCAGCTCATCGCCGAGGCGTACGACCTGCTGCGGGCCGGTCTGGACGCGACGCCGGCGGAGATCGCGGAGATTTTCCGGGACTGGAACAACGGCGAGCTGGAGTCGTTCCTCATCGAGATCACCGCCGACGTGCTCGCGCACACCGACGCGGCGACCGGCCGGTCGTTCGTCGACATCGTGCAGGACCGGGCCGAGCAGAAGGGCACCGGCCGGTGGACCGTGCAGAGCGCACTGGACCTGGGCATTCCGATCACCGGGATCGCCGAGGCGACCTTCGCCCGCTCGCTGTCCGGGCACGTCGACCAACGCGAGGCGGCGCGGCGGGCGTTCCCGGACGCCGGTGAGAAGTGGCAGGTCGCCGACCGGGACGCGTTCGTCGAGGACGTCCGCCGGGCGCTGCTCGCCTCCAAGATCGTCGCGTACGCGCAGGGCTTCGACCACATTCGCGCCGGCAGCAAGGAGTACGCCTGGGACATCGACCTCGGCGGCACGGCGACGATCTGGCGGGGCGGCTGCATCATCCGGGCCCGCTTCCTGAACCGGATCCGTGAGGCGTACGACGAGCAGCCGGACCTGCCAACGCTGCTGGTGGCGCCGTACTTCGCCGAGGCGGTCGGCGCCGGCGTGCCGAGCTGGCGGCGGGTCGTGGCCGACGCGGCACGGGCCGGTGTGCCGACGCCCGCGTTCTCGTCGTCGCTGGCGTACTTCGACGCGCTGCGCGCGGAGCGGCTGCCCGCCGCGCTGATCCAGGGTCTGCGGGACAACTTCGGCGCGCACACCTACCAGCGGGTCGACCGTGCGGGTTCGTTCCACACCACCTGGGCCGGCGACCGCACCGAGTCCCCCGCCTGATCCCCGGTCGCCTGACCCCGCCGTGCCGGTGGGGTCAGCGACGGTGGCGTGCATCTCCCAGACGAGGATCTCGGCCGGTTCGTCCGCGGTTACCCGCCGGCCGCCGGTCATGGTGAGTCGGGCCGCGTCGCCGGTGCCGAGCGGGCCGCTGCCCTCCAGGGTGACCGTGCCGTCGGGCACGTACAGGTGCACGAAGGGCGCGTCCGGGATGGTGACCTCGTCGCCGGGGCCGAGCCGGGCGGCGTGCAGGGTCGCGTACCGGTTGCGGATCCGGATCGCGGACGCTCCGTCGTAGCGCTCCATCCCGGAGGCGATCGGCACCAGGCCCCCGCGGAGCAGCTCGTCCTCGATTTCCAGCTGCTCGTAGCCGGGGTCGACGCCCTGCTCGTCGGGGAGCACCCACATCTGCACGAAGTGCACCGGGTCGCTGTGCGGCTCCTGGTTGTTGAGCCGCCAGGCGTCGTTCTTCTCCGAGTGCAGGATGCCGGTGCCGGCACTCATCCGCTGCGCCAGACCCGGGTAGATCACCCCGGAGTGGCCGGTGGAGTCCTGGTGCACCAGCGAGCCCCGCAGCACCCAGGTGACGATTTCCATGTCCTGGTGCGGGTGGGTCTCGAAGCCGGCACCCGGCCGGACCACGTCGTCGTTGTTGACCAGCAGCAGCCCGTGGTGCGTGTTCGCCGGGTCGTAGTGCCGGGAGAACGAGAACGAGTGCTTGGAATCCAGCCAGGAGATCCGGGTGGCGAACCGGTCCTCCGCCCGACGTACGTCGACCGCGGGAGCGGGGGCGGTCACCAGGCACGCTGCCCGGTGTCGGGGGTGGACGGCGCCCAGGTCAGGGCCGGCTCGCCGGTGGCCAGCTCGGCGATCTCACCGGTGCGCAGCTGCGGGGTGTGACCGAACTCGGCGCAGTGCTGCTCGGCGATCTCAGCGCAGATCTCGGCCACCTGCTCGCAGATCGGGTCACCCAGATCCGCCGCGTTCAACGCCATGATCATCTTGTACCGGAGATCCCGCACACCCAC
>NZ_JAEVHM010000062.1 GCF_016802865.1 Micromonospora parastrephiae
CCCGACGTCTCGTCGCCCGCCCGCTGCCACCGGGTGCGCTGCCGCCACCCGGCCACCGGCCGGCATCCGTCGCCGACCACCGCGCGCCCGACCTGCCGGCACCCGGCCTCCTGCCACCCGACCCTCGTGCGTCCGGCCCGCTGTCGGCGGCTGGGCCGGTGGGGCGGGGGCCGCTGGAACCCTGGCCGGACACGGTCCAGTGGCAGTCGATCTCCTCCGACCTGATCTGGGTGGAGCTGATCCGGCTGGCGGTCGTGGTGGCCGTCGGGCTGGCGCTGACGGCGACCGGCTGGGTGTTGACCGGCCACTGGCTGTTCGGGGTCGCCCTCGCCGTCGTCGTAGTGCTCGGCCTGTGGCGGGCCGTGGCGGTCGTCCGCGCGGTCCGGGCCTGGGGGTACGCCGAACGGGAGGACGACCTGCTGGTGCGGCACGGGCTGCTGGTCCGGCGGCTCTCCATCGTTCCCTACTCGCGGATGCAGTTCGTCGACGTCAGCGCCGGGCCGTTGGAACGCGCCTTCAACCTGGCGACCGTGCAGCTGCACACGGCGGCGGCGGCGAGCGACGCGCGGGTGCCCGGGCTGCGCCCGGCGGAGGCGTCCCGGCTGCGCGACCGGCTCACCGCGCTCGGCGAGGACCGGGCGGAGGGTCTGTGACGCCCGGACCGGGCGGGCGGCGGGGGCCGTCCCGATGAGCGACAACGCGGCCGAGCCTCCCGTCGGCGCGACGCCGCACGGCACGGTCCCCCCGGGGGTCCCCTATCCCTGGACGGCACCGCCGACCGGCGGCGACGCGGAGCCACGGCAGCGACTGCACCCCCTCAGCCCGCTGCTGCACGGGGCCAAATCGCTGGTCGTGGTGATCGCCGGGCTGTCCTGGTCGACGCTGTCCCGGGTCGGCTTCGGGTGGTTCGCCGCCATGGTGGTGGCGCTGGCGCTCGGCGCGACCGTGCTGTCGGTGATCAGTTGGTACAACACCGGCTACCACGTGGTGGGCCGCGAGCTGCGGGTGCACGAGGGGTTGCTCTGGCGGCGTACGCGGGCGATCCCGCTGGAGCGGTTGCAGGCCGTGGAGGTGGTCCGACCGCTGCTCGCCCAGCTCACCGGCCTGGCCGAGCTGCGACTGGAGGTGGTCGGCGGGGGCAAGACCGAGGCGCCGCTGGCGTACCTCGGGGTGGCCGACGCCGCCCGGTTGCGCCAGCGGCTGCTGGCGCTGGCCGGGCGGGTGGCCCAGCCGTCCACGCCGGGTGACGCGGCCCTCGCGACCGCTCCGGGGTCGACACCGCCGGCGGCGGCCGCGCCGGGTCGGCCGCTGCACGCGGTACGCAACCAGGACCTGCTGGTCAGTCAACTGCTCACCCCGCAGGCGTTCCTGCTCCCGTTCGGCCTGGCCTTCGTCGTGGTGCAGTTCCTCACCGCGGGCTCGTGGTCGTTCGTCGCGGTGGCCAGCACGTTGACCGCGATGGCGGGTGTGCTGCTGCAACCGATCCGCCGGGTCCTCGACGACTGGAACTTCCGGCTGGGCCGTGACGGCGCCACGCTGCGGGTGCACAACGGCCTGCTGGAGACACGTGCGCAGACCGTTCCGCTGGAGCGGGTGCAGACCGTGCGGGCCACCTGGCCGCTGCTCTGGCGGGTGAAGGGCTGGCTGCGGCTGCGGCTGGAGGTGGCCGGGTACTCGCTCGCGGAGGCCGACGACCGCAACCGACCGGATCGGCTGCTGCCGGTCGGTGACCTGCCGACCGGGGCGATGATCGTCGCCGAGGTGCTGCCGGGCGTACGCCTCGACGCGCTGGCGCTGAGCCCACCGCCGCCCCGCACGCGCTGGTTGCACCCGCTGGGGCGGGGCGCGCTCGGCGCGGGGCTGTTCGAGCGGGTCTTCGCCACCCGGTCGGGGCTGCTCACCCGGCAGTTGGCGATCGTGCCGTACGCCCGGATCCAGAGTGTGCGGGTGGTGCAGGGGCCGATGCAGCGTCGGCTGGGACTGGCCACCGTGCACGCGGACACCGCCGGCGGGGCGGGTGCCGCGGCCCAGGACCGGGACCTGGCGGAGGCGTGGGCCCTGGCGGCCGAGCTGACCGCCCGCGCGCACGCCGCCCGCCTCGGTCGATCATGAAGTTATTGCCGCGACACGCCGTCGACGGTGGCGACAACTTCATGATCAACGGGGTCTGACGGCGAGCGCGGAGGGGGAGGTGGGGGAGGTGGGGGTGTTTGGCGGGTGCGCCAGGCGGTCCAGCCGCGCTCGGCCAGGCCGACCACCAGATAGGTCACCCCCACGTACGCCCAGCCGACCAGCACGTCGATCACGTAGTGCTCACCGGAGTACACCAGGGTGAAGGTCATCGCCAGCGGGTACGCGAGCAGCAGCGGCCACCAGCGGCGACGGGTGGTGCTCAGGAAGAACAGCACCACGAACAGCGCCCACGCGGTGTGCAGCGACGGCATCGCGGCGACCGGGTTCGAGGCGATCTGACCGGCGTTGAGGACATTGCCGGCGCCGTGCATCCCGAACGCCTTCCAGCCCCGCGTGGAGATCCGGGCGACCTCGGTGAGCAGGCCGTTCTGCGCGCCCACCAGGGCGGAGCGGCCGGGTAGACGAAGTAGGTCACCAGACCGGCGGCGCAGAGGAAACCCCAGCGCCGCATGTACGCGGCCCAGCGGTGCCGGTCGCGCAGCCAGAGCACCGCGGCGGCGGCCAGCGCCACCACGAAGTGCGAGAAGTACACCCAGCTCGCCGCAATGTCCCACCAGTGCACCTGCGGGCGGTAGAGGTGCTCCTGCAACCAGACGGTGGGCACCTCCCCGCCGGTGGCCCAGCCGAACATGAACCGGTCGGCGACGATCAGCTCCATGGCGTGCGGGGTGGCGCCGTTGTCGGCGAACCCGCGCGAGAGGTTGTAGACGACGAACAGCAGCACCACCGGCACCCAGTCCCGGGCGAAGCGCAGGTGGCTGCGCCACGGTCGCTCGCTGCTCCAGGCGACCGTCGCCGCCCAGATCCAGACGAAGGCGTACGCGGGGTCGGTGGGCAGCCCGATCGCCAGCCACGCGGCGACGAAGGCGACTGCCCAGATCGTCATCGCGACGACGCGCCGACGGCCCCCGTCGGGCGACGCGGGCGGGTCGGTCCGGGCGGGGGGCTGGGGGTCAGTCACGACGGCCATCGCGGTCAAGGTTAACGACGGGTACGGCATCGACCGACGGGGACCACCCGGAGCACCCGTGCCCAGCCCGCGGCGGTGGGTGTGCCCGGATCACCGGGCGCGTGCTCGGCGGCCTCGGCGAGCACCTAGGCTGACGACCATGCAGGAGCAGCCCGAGCCGGCCTTCGCGCCGGGTCTGACCGCACAGGTCGAGTTGACCGTCAGCGACGCGGACACCGCCCAGGCGGTCGGTTCCGGGGACGTACCGGTGCTGGGCACTCCCCGCGTGCTCGCGCTGGTCGAGGCGGCCACCGTCGCGGCGACGGCGATCGACATGCCGTCCGGGTCGACCACGGTGGGCACCCGCGTCGAGTTGGAGCACCTGGCGCCGACGGTGGTCGGCCGGACCGTCCGGGCGCAGGCGCTGCTGGCGACCATCGACGGTCGCCGGCTGTCGTTCGAGGTCACCGTCAGCGACGGCGACCAGACGGTGGCCCGGGGCCGGGTGGACCGGATCCTGGTGGACCGGCAACGCTTCGTCGAGCGTGCCGGGCGGTCCTCGTGACCGCCGGGTTCGTCGAGGTCGCCGACCGGGTGTACGTGCGGCGCGAGCCGCTGCTGCGGGTCAACGTCACGCTGGTCGTCGGCGCCGACGAGGCGCTGCTGGTGGACACCCTGTCCTCGGCCGCCCAGGCCGCCGAGCTGGCCGACGCCGTCCGGGCGGTCACCGACCGTCCGCTGACCGTGGTCAACACCCACCACCACTACGACCACTGCTTCGGCAACGCCGTCCTGGCCGACGACCCACCCCGCCCGGTGTACGCGCACGAGCTGGCCGCCGCGGCTCTGCGCGAGCAGCCGGAGCGGCTGCGCCGGGAGGCGTACGCGGAGCTGCGCCACGAGCATCCGACGCTCGCCGCCGAGTTGGCCGACACACCACTGCTCGCCCCGACCCACACCGTGCGCATCGAAACGGACCTCGATCTGGGCGGCCGGCGGGTGCTGCTGCGTCACCCCGGGCGCGGGCACACCGACGCCGACCTCGTGGTGCACGTGCCCGACGCGGATGTGCTGGTCGCCGGGGACCTGGTGGAGCAGAGCGGGCCGCCCGCCTTCGAGGACTCGTACCCCCTGCAGTGGCCGGACGCGGTCGCCGACCTGCTGCGGCTGACCACCGCGCGCACGGTGGTCGTGCCCGGGCACGGCGACCCGGTGGACGTCGAGTTCGTCCGCGCCCAGCACACCGAGCTGGTGCGGTTGGCCTGGCTGATCCGGGCCGCGCACACCGGCAGCGCGCCGCCCGAGCGGGTGGCCGCCGAGGCCCCCTTCGGTGCGCGCGCCGCCCTCGTCGCCGCCCACCGCGGCTACCTCGAACTGAACGGCACCGCCTAGGTCCCGAAGCGGCGTTGGACGTCGGCGCGGGTGGGCATGGCGGTGGCGCCGCCCGGGGACTCGCAGACCAGGCCGGCCACCCGCAGCGCGAACGCCACCCGTCCGACCCAGCCCGACGGGTCGGACGGTTCGCCGTCGACGAGCAGATCGGCGATCAACGCGGCCATCACCGAGTCACCCGCGCCGGTGGCGTCGATCGCGTCGACCTTGGGCGCCGGCACCAGGACCGGGTCGGCGCCGGCGGCGGCCAGCACCGCGCCGGCCGCGCCGAGCGTCACCACGACCGTGGCGGCTCCCAGCTCACGCAGGTACGCGGCCACCCCCTCGGCCGGCTCACCCGGGTAGAGCAGCCCGGCGTCGGCGCCGCTCAACTTGACCACGTGGGCTCCGGCGGCGAACTCGGCCACCACCTCGCGCAGCCCGGCCAGCGCGGCCGGCCCGTCCAGCAGCCGGGGCCGCACGTTCGGGTCGAAGACCCGCAGACCGGTGGCGAGTGACCAGGCGCGCCGGGCGGCGGCCAGGGCGGTGGGTTGCAGCAGCACCACCGAGCCGCAGTAGAGCACGTCGGCGCCCTCGACCAGCGCCAGGTCCAGGTCGTCGGGGTTGAGCAGACCGTAGGAGGGCGGCTCGCCGTAGAAGCGGAAGTCGGGCTCGGGGCCGGCGAGGGTGACCACGGCGAGCGAGGTCGACGCCGGCGCCGTCACCGTGCCGGCCAGCCCGACGTCGGCGGCGGCCAGGAAGGCGCGGATCCGGCCTGCCAGCACGTCGTCGCCCAGCGATCCGACGAACTGTGCCGCGCCGCCGAGCCGGGCCACCCCGACGGCGACGTTGAGCGGACCGCCGCCAATGGCCTGCCGGTAGACCCGCTCGCCGTCGCACTCGCCGTCGAGCAGGTCGACGAGCGCTTCGCCGAGCACCACCGCGTATCCCATGCCGATCCTTTCGTCGTTCTCCAACCGCCACCGGCCGCCGCACCAGGCTGGCACAGCGCGCGGACCGGTGCCTGCCGAGGGCGGCGCAACACGGCGCTAGCCCGGCTGGTGGATCGGCCCGGCCAGCGCCGTCAGCGGCCGACCGGACCCGCCCCAGCGGGCCGCGACGATCTGCGCGGCCACGCTCACGGCGGTCTCCTCCGGGGTACGCCCACCGAGGTCCAGCCCGATCGGGGAGGCGAGTCGGGCGAGCTGCGCCGCGCTGAGTCCCGCCTCGCTCAGCAGCTTGTGCCGCTCGTCGTGGGTGCGCCGCGACCCCATCGCCCCGACGTACGCGAGCCGGTGGCGCAGCGCCAGCGCCAGCAGCGGCACGTCGAACTTCGGGTCGTGGGTGAGCACGCAGACGACCGTGCGTCCGTCGACCCGGCCGGCGTCCAACTCCGTACGCAGGTACCGGTGCGGCCACTGCGCGACGACCTCGTCCGCCTCCGGGAAGCGCCGTGCGGTGGCGAAGACCGGCCGGGCGTCGCAGACGGTGACCCGGTAGCCGAGGAACGCGCCGATCCGGGCCACCGCCGCGGCGAAGTCGATCGCCCCGAAGACGATCATCCGGGGTGGCGTGGCGTAGGTGGTCACGAAGAGGCTGAGGCCGGCGCCTCGGCGTTGACCGTGGTAGCCGTACCGGAGCAGGCCGTTGCGTCCGGCGGCGAGCAGCCCGAGGGCGTCGGCGGTGGCGGCGTCGTCGAGCCGGTCGTCGCCGAGCGACCCGGTGATCCGCTCGCCGGTCAGCACCAGCCGCCGACCGAGCCGTCGGAGCGGATCGGCCGGCACCGCGCCCGGCGGATCGCCGGCGTCGGCCGCGACGCAGGTCACCACCGCCGCCGGCTGTCCGGCGCGGCGCGCGGCGTCGACCGCCTCCAGCTCCGCGAGGCGGCCGGGGTCGACCCGCTCCACGAACACGTCCAGCACACCGCCGCAGGTCAGACCCACGGTGTACGCGTCGTCGTCGCTGACTCCGTAGCGGGTCAGCTCGGGTACGCCGGTGCCGAGGACGTGGCGGGCGCGTTCGTACAGGTCGGCCTCGACGCAGCCGCCGGAGACGCTGCCGGTGACCGTGCCGTCGGCGGCCAGCAGCATGGCGGCGCCGGGTGGCTGCGGCGCGGAGTGCCAGGTGGCCACGACGGTGGCCAGGGCAACCGGCTCGCCGGCGCGGCAGCGGCGGAGCATCTCGTAAAACCCGTCCGGCACGTGCTGCCCCACTTCATGGCGAAAAGAGGAAAACATCCTTATGTGAAGGATATGGTCGATTCCATCACGAGGGGGTGCGAGTTGGTGAAGTCCTACCGGGCACTGCGTACGGCGCCGAGCCCGGACCACGCCGTGGTCCGAGGACCCGGCGAGGTGGAGGTCCACCTGCAGGTCAACGGCGAGAGCCGGAGGACGACCATCGAGCCGCGGGTCAGCCTGCTCGACGCCCTCCGCGACCGGCTCGAGCTGACCGGCACCAAGAAGGGCTGCAACCAGGGCGCCTGCGGGGCGTGCACCGTGTGGGTGGACGGGCGCCCGGTGCTCTCCTGCCTGACCCTGGCGATCACCTGCGAGAACCGCGAGGTGACCACGATCGAGGGACTGTCCGACGGGGACACGCTGCACCCCATGCAGCAGGCGTTCCTGGACTGCGACGCGTTCCAGTGCGGCTACTGCACCCCGGGTCAGATCATGTCCGCGGTGGCGCTGCTCGCCGAGGGGCACGCCGGCGACGACACCGAGATCCGGGAGTGGATGAGCGGCAACATCTGCCGCTGCGCCGCGTACCCGCACATCCGCGCGGCCGTCCGCCGCGTCCGCGACGAGGGGGGCCGCGGCGATGCGTCCCGTTAGCTACTCCCGCGCCACCGACGTCGCCACCGCGATCGGCGCGGTGAGCGCCGACCCGCAGAGCGCCTTCCTGGCCGGCGGCACCACCCAGGTGGACCTGCTGCGCATCTACGTCGAACAACCGCGTCGCCTGGTCGACATCAACGACCTGCCGCTGAACCGGATCGAGGAGCTGCCCGGCGGCGGGTTGCGGCTCGGCGGGCTGGCCCGGATGAGCGACGTGGCTGAGGAGCCGGAGCTGGTCCGGCGCTACCCGATGGTCGCCGAGGCGCTGCTGCTCGGCGCCTCCCCGCAGCTGCGCAACATGGCCACCATCGCCGGCAACCTCATGCAGCGGGTGCGGTGCAGCTACTTCCGCGACGTCGCGGCCGGCTGCAACAAACGGGCCCCGGGCACCGGATGCAGCGCGCTCGACGGGATCAACCGGGGGCACGCGGTGCTCGGCACCAGCGACTGCTGCATCGCCACCCACCCCTCGGACCTCGGCGTGGCCCTGGTCGCGCTCGACGCGGTGGTGCAGACCGAAAGCCCGGCCGGGCAGCGGAGCATCCCGATCGACGACTTCTTCCTGCTCCCCGGGCAGACCCCGGAACGGGAGCACCCGCTGACCCACGGCGAGCTGGTGACCGGCATCGACCTGCCTCCGACGCCGGTCGCGGCCACCTCCCGGTACATCAAGATCCGCGATCGCGAGTCGTACGAGTTCGCGCTCGCCTCCGTCGCGGTGGCCATGTCGGTTGCCGACGGGCGGATCACCGAGATACGGCTCGCCCTGGGCGGGGTGGCCACCAAACCGTGGCGGGCCCGGCAGGCCGAGCGGCTGCTCGACGGCGCACCAGCGACCACCGAGTCGTTCACCCGCGCCGCCGAGGCGGAGCTGGCACCGGCAGTACCGCACGGAATGAACGCTTTCAAGATCGAGCTGGCCCGGCGGACCATGGTCCGGGCCCTGGAGAGCATGGCGCAGCGGGAGGGCACGACATGAGCACGGCGATCGGCGCGAGCCTCAACCGGGTCGACGGCCGCTTCAAGGTGCGCGGCGAGTCGCGCTACTCAGCCGAGGTCCCGGTGCCCAACCTGACGCACGCGGTGGTGGTGAACGCGAAGATCGCCAGCGGCCGGATCGTCGCGATCGACACCAGCGAAGCCGAGCGGGCCGACGGCGTGCTCGCCGTCCTCACCCACCGCGACCTGGGCCGGGTCGCCACCGTGCCGAAGCTGCTCCCGTCGCTTGCCGGGCTGGCCGCGTCGGGACAGACCTTCTTCCCGATGCAGGACGAGACGATCCACTACGCCGGCCAGCCGGTCGCCATCGTGGTCGCCGACACCATCGAACGCGCCGACCACGCCGGCACCCTCATCCGCTTCGAGTACGCCACCACGCCCGCCACCACCCTGCTGGACCAGGCCCGGGACCAGGCGTACGTGCCCGAGCGGATCTTCGGCGGGCTGCTGCCCGGGCACGCGTCCCGGGGTGACGTGGCCAAGGCGCTGGCCGACGCGGACGTTTGCGTGGACGCCACCTACCGCTTCGCGCCCAACCACCACAACCCGATCGAGCCGTCGGCCAGCACCGCCGTCTGGGAGGACGTCGACCGGCTGACCGTCTACGACTCGACCCAGGGGCCGAACTCCGTCCAGTTCACCCTCGCCGAGCTGCTCGGCCTGTCACCCATCTCGATCCGGGTGGTCAGTCATGCCGTGGGTGGCAGCTTCGGTTCCAAGGCCATGGTCTGGCACCACCCGGCGTTGGCCGCGCTGGCCGCCCGGCACGTGGGCCGGCCGGTGCGGCTGGTACTCACCCGGGAGCAGATGTTCACCTCCTGCGGGCACCGCGAGGAGCAGGAGCAGCAGATCACCCTCGCCGCGCGGTCGGACGGCCGGATCACCGCGCTGCGCCACCACAAGCTCTCGCTCACCTCTCCGTTCGACGACTGGGCGGAGCCGTCGTTGCAGAGCCCGTCAGTGGCCTACACCAGCCCGAACTACGAGGGGATCTACCACCTGGTCCGGGGGAACACCATCACCCCGACCTTCACCCGGGCCCCCGGCGAGGCGACCGGGATGTTCGCGCTGGAGTGCGCGATGGACGAGCTCGCCGAGCGGATCGGCATCGACCCGCTCGAGCTGCGACTGCGCAACTACTCGGCGACCGACCCGGAGAGCGGCAAGCCGTGGTCCAGCAGCGGGTTGACGGAGTGCTACCAGCGGGCGGCCGAGTTGTTCGGCTGGCACGACCGCCCGCCGCCCCGATCCCGGCGGGAGGGGCAGTGGCTGATCGGCACCGGCATGGCCAGCGCGCTCTACCCGGTGACCCAGCCGGTGAACCCGCAGCGGGCCCGGGCTCGGCTCTACAACGACGGCACCGCGGTGGTCGAGGCCGGCGTCTCGGAGTTCGGCACGGGGGTCTTCACCGCGATGACCCAGGTCGCCGCGGACGGGCTGGGCATTCCGGTGGAGCGGGTGCGGTTCGTGGGCGGCAGCAGCGACCTGCCGAACGTCACCGCCGCGGTGGGTTCCGCCGGCACCAGCGCGGTGGGCTCGGCCGTGCACCTGGCGACGACCCAGCTGCGCGACGAGCTGATCCGGCGGGCGGTGGCCGACGACCACTCGCCGCTGCGCGGCGCCGACCCCGCCGCCGTGCAGGTCCGCGACGGCAAGATGGTGCTGCGCGACCGGCCCGACGTCGGCGAGACGTACGCCGACCTGATGCACCGCACCTTCGCGCCGGACGTGGAGGTCCTCGGCACCTGGAACCCGCCGCCGCAGGACGCCGGGTACGGGGTGCACACCTTCGGCGCGCAGATGGCCGAGGTGGCGGTGGACGCCGACCTCGGCGTGGTCCGGGTACGCCGGATGGTCGGCGTGTTCGCGCCGGGCCGGGTGCTCAACCGCAAGACCGCGCACAGCCAGCTCATGGGCGGGATGCTCTGGGGGCTGGGCCAGGCGCTGCTGGAGGCCACCCGGATGGACCCGCGGCTCGGCCGTTGGGCGAACGCCAGCCTCGGCGACTACCTGGTGCCGGTCAACGCGGACGCGCCGGACGTGGTGGTGGACACCATCGAGGTGCACGACGAGGTGGTGAACCCGCTCGGCATGAAGGGCGTCGGGGAGATCGGCGTGGTGGGCGTGGCCGCCGCGATCGCCAACGCGGTGTACGACGCCACCGGGCGCCGGCAGTACGAGCTGCCGATCACCCTGGAGAAGCTCCTCTGAGGATCGGCCGGCAGACGGTCGACACATCGAGGACAAGCTATTGCGCTGCGGCCGTGCGGCGTGGTGGGATGGCGCGTACCGGGCGGTGCGAGGGGCTGCCGCGCCGCCGGTTGCCGGGTTTCGTTTCACGCGAGGGCAAACGGTCCACGACAGGGACCGTCGACGGCACGTGCGCACCGGGCGCTTCCCGCCGGGGCACGTCACCGTGATCGTCGCTTCCGCTCGTCTGGGCGGGGCGACCACGCCACATCCCACCCGATTGCGGCGGGGCGGCGCGGGCGGCGCGCCTCGCGAGTCAGGAGATCCCGTGAATCGTTCCCGTACGGCTGCGTTGCTCACCGCGGCCGTTACCCTCGCTTTGGGCGCCGTCGCCCTGGCGTCCAGCCCACAGCCGGCCGCCGCGCACGGCGCCGCGATGACCCCCGGCAGCCGCACCTACCTGTGTTGGCAGGACGGCAAGAGCCAGACCGGCGAGATCAGGCCCAACAACCCCGCGTGCTCCGCCGCAGTGGCGCAGAGCGGGGCGAACTCCCTCTACAACTGGTTCAGCGTGCTGCGCTCCGACGCCGGCGGTCGCACCACCGGCTTCATCCCGGACGGGCAGCTGTGCAGCGGCGGCAACCCCAGCTTCCGCGGCTACGACCTGGCCCGCACCGACTGGCCGCTGACCCACCTGACCGCCGGTGCGCGGCTGGACTTCCGGTACAGCAACTGGGCGCACCACCCGGGCACCTTCTACTTCTACGTGACCAAGGACAGCTGGAGCCCGACCCGGGCGCTGGCCTGGAGCGACCTGGAGGCGCAGCCGTTCCTGACGGTGACCAACCCGCCGCAGCGCGGTGCGGTCGGCACCAACGATGGGCACTACTACTTCAGCGGCAACCTGCCGTCGGGCAAGAGCGGCCGGCACATCATCTACTCCCGCTGGGTGCGCTCGGACTCGCAGGAGAACTTCTTCGGCTGCTCCGACGTGACCTTCGACGGCGGCAACGGTCAGGTGACCGGTGTGGGTTCGGGCGGCACGACGCCGCCCAACCCCACGACCCCACCGCCGAACCCCACCACCCCGCCGCCGAACCCGACCGACCCGCCGCCGACGACCACCCCGCCGCCGGCAGGTGGCGACTGCATGGCCGTCTACAAGGTGACCAGCACCTGGCAGGGCGGATTCCAGGGCGAAGTCACGATCATGAACCACGGCAGTACGCCGTTCGCCGGCTGGACCGCGAGTTGGACCTGGCCCAGCGGGCAGTCGATCAGTCAGATCTGGGGTGCGACGCAGACGTCGTCCGGCTCGTCGGTGAGAGCCACCAACGTCTCGTACAACGGCACGGTCGCACCGGAAGGCACCGCGACGTTCGGCTTCCTGGCGAGCGCGACAGGAACCAACACCCTACCGACGGTCACCTGCGCCCGCAGCTGACCGCCACCCCCTGAGACGATCAAGAGGTTTGCGTCACCGGAGCCACTCCGGATGACGCAAACCTCTTGATCAACAGAGCGGGGCCGGGGTCAGCGGACCATGGAACCGACGACCGGCTTCGTGAGCAGGGCGGACTGGTTGCGCTGGATACCCGGGTCGAGGGTCTTCGCCACGAAGATGGCGTGCCAGATGCAGAAGATGAGCACCGTCCACACCTTGCGGGAGTGGTCGGCCTCCTCCCGCTTGTGCTCGTCGAGCAGCCGCAGCGCGTACGACAGGTCGAGCAGGTCACCGGCCCCCGAGGTGCTCAGCACGTGCCGGGCCCACTCGTACATCTCGCCGCGCAACCAGACCCGGGTGGGGGTCGGGAAGCCCAGCTTCTTGCGGTTGACGATGGCCGGCGGAACGACACCCTGCAACGCCTGACGCATCGCGTACTTGGTGGCGTCGGAGCGCGGCGGCAGCTTCAGGTCCACCGGGATCTTCGCCGCGACGTCGAACACCTCGCGGTCGAGGAACGGCACCCGCACCTCGAGCGAGTGCGACATCGAGATCCGGTCGGCCTTGACCAGGATGTCGCCGCGCAGCCAGGTGTAGAGGTCGACGTACTGCATCTTGGTGACATCGTCCAGCTCGGTGCACTCGGCGTAGATCGGAGCGGTGACGTCGGTGTAGCGCACCGAGGGGTCGTAGCGGCGCATCAGGTGCTGCTTCTCCTCCTCGGTGAACATCCGGGCGTTGCCGTAGTAGCGCTCCTCGATCGGGGTGGTGCCCCGCTCCAGGAAGCTCTTGCCCTTGACCCCCTGCGGGATCGCCTTGGAGACCGCGCGCAGCCCCTTCTGCACACCGCCCGGCAGGCCGTTGACGGTGCCGAGCGACAGTGGCTCGCGGTAGATCGTGTACCCGCCGAAGAACTCGTCGGCGCCCTCGCCGGAGAGCACCACCGTGACGTGCTCGGCGGCCTTCTTCGCCACGAAGTACAGCGGCACCAGCGCCGGGTCGGCCACCGGGTCGTCCAGGTGCCAGACGATCTTCGGCAGGGCGTCGATCATGTCCTGCGGACCGATCTTGGTGGGGATGGTGGTGACGTCCAGGTGCCGGGCCGAGTCCTGCGCGACGTCGATCTCCGAGTACCCCGGTACGTCGTAGCCGACGGTGAACGTCAGGATGTTCGGGTTGAACTCGCGGGCCAGCGCGACCACCGCCGTGGAGTCGATGCCGCTGGACAGGAACGAGCCCACCGGCACGTCGGAGCGCATGTGCATGCGCACGCTCTCCCGCAGCGTCTCCCGGATCTCGTGGTAGAGCTTCTGCTCGTCGTCGACCGGCGCCGGCCGGAACACCGGCCGATACCACCGGCGTACGTCGATCCGCCCGCCCGGCGTCCAGGTCAGGTACTCCCCCGAGCCGATCCGGCTGATGCCCTTGTGCAGGGTGCCGGGCTCCGGCACGTACTGCAGGGTCAGGTAGTGGCTGAGGTTGGCCGCGTCGACACCCGCGTCGCCCTGGTAGTTGCTGTGCGCGAACGGCAGCAGCGCCTTCTTCTCCGAGGCCAGGTACAGCCCGTCGGCGGTCTCCAGGTAGTGCAGCGGCTTGATGCCGAAGTAGTCGCGGCCACCGAACGCGCGCCGCTCCTGCCGGTCCCAGATGACGAACGCGAACATGCCGCGCAGCCGGGTGAGCACCTGCTCGCCCCAGAAGTGGTACCCGGCGACGATCACCTCGCCGTCACCGGCGGTGGCGAACTGGGCGCCGAAGTCGCGGACCAGCTCATCGCGCAGCTCGATGTAGTTGTAAATCTCACCATTGAAGGTCAGCAGGTAACGGCCGTTCGCGTAGGGCAGCGGCTCATGGCTCGACGCGACGTCGATGATGGCGAGCCGCTTGTGGGCGAACACTCCGTCCGCGTACCGGCCGGAGGCGTCGCCGACCACCTCGACCCCTGTCTCGTCGGGGCCGCGGTGGTGCAGGCATTCCAACGCTCCGGCGATGTGGTCGCGGTGCGCGGCGGCGTTGCCGTTCGCGCTGAAGAAGGCCAGGAGTCCGCACATGGTGGACATCTTTCCACGGGCTCCATCGGCCCGTCGCAGCCGTCCGTCGATCCGGAGCGCTCCCGGCCGGCGCCACCGCGAACCGGGCGCGCGGTACCGTCGGGACCAGCAACGACGCGGAGGGAGCGGCGCAATGACCGAGGGACGCACCGACGGTACGCCGACGGACGGCACGGAATCACACGATCCGGACTTCCCGGACGCGTTCCTGTCCTTCATGCGGAAGGGGTGGCGGGACACCGCCCTGCCGGTGACGCCCCGGGCAGAGGTGCCCAACTACGCCAAGCGCCGGGCCGCGCTGTCGGCGGCCTTCCCGGGCGAGACGCTGGTCATCCCGACCGGCACCGAGAAGGTCCGGGCCAACGACACCGACCACCCGTTCCGGCCGGGCAGTGACTTCGCCTACCTGACCGGCGACCACGACGCCGACAGCGTGCTGGTGCTGCGCCCGAACGGGTCGGGGCACGACGCGACGCTGTACATGCGGCCCCGCTCGTCGCGCGAGACCGACGAGTCCTTCCGCAGCCGCCACGGTGAGCTGTGGGTGGGCCGGCGACACACGCTCAGCGAGAAGTCCACCGAGCTGGGGCTGCCCACCGCCGACCTGACCGGCCTGGAGGCGGCGCTGGCCGACCTGGCCCCGGGGCGTACCCGGGTGCTGCGTGGCTTCGACGCCCGGGTGGACACGGCCGTCCGCCCGTACGACGGACCCCGCGCCGAGGGCCAGCCGGCCCGGGACCGGGAGCTGGCCATCGCCATCTCGGAGCTGAAGCTGGTCAAGGACGAGTGGGAGATCGGCCAACTCCAGGACGCGATCGACGCCACCGTCCGCGGCTTCGAGGACGTGGCCCGGATCCTGCCGGCCGACCGGGCGGTCTCCGAGCGGCTGCTGGAGGGGGTCTTCGCGCTGCGCGCCCGGCACGACGGCAACGACGTCGGGTACGGCTCGATCGTCGGCGCCGGCGAGCACGCCACGATCCTGCACTGGGTGCACAACCACGGTGCCACCCGGCCGGGCGACCTGCTGCTGATGGACATGGGTGTCGAGGGCCGCAACCTCTACACCGCCGACGTGACCCGGGTGCTGCCGGTCAGCGGCCGGTTCACCGCCCTGCAACGACAGGTCTACGACATCGTGTACGCCTCGCAGCAGGCCGGCATGGAGGCCATCCGGCCCGGGGTGAAGTTCAAGGACGTCCACCTGACCTGCATGCGGGTGCTCGCCGAGGGTCTGGCCGAGCTGGGCCTGCTGCCGGTGAGCGTGGACGAGGCCATGGACGAGAAGTCGACCGTCTACCGCCGGTGGACGCTGCACGGCTTCGGCCACATGCTCGGCATCGACGTGCACGACTGCTCGAACGCCCGCAAGGAGATGTACCGCGACGGCACGCTGGGCGAGGGCTACGTGCTCACCGTCGAGCCGGGTCTGTACTTCCAGCCCGAGGACGAGCTGGTCCCCGAGGAGCTGCGCGGCGTCGGCGTGCGCATCGAGGACGACGTGCTGGTCACCGCGACCGGTGCGGTGAACCTGTCGGCCGGGCTGCCGCGCACCTCCGACGAGGTGGAGACCTGGCTGGCCGAGCAGCGCGAGGCGGCCCCCGCCTGCCCGGCTGACCTCGGCGCCGACACCGACCGACAGCGAACCTTCCCGCCGGGCCGCGACGTCTCGACGTCCGGCCGGCCGCGACCCGCCCCTCTCTCCGGCCGTCTCGGCCCGCGAGGCTGGCGCCCACGATCCCCTCGGTTTCGGCGGCACCCGCACACCCCACGGCGCCCCGTCCGCGCCGAAACCAGCAGCGACATTCCTACGCCCTGCGACGTCATCGTCGGCGTTTGTGCTGCTCGCACCCCTTCCTGCCATCCCCGGTCAGTAACCGACGCCTGCTCCTATCCTGGGTTGAATGTGGGCTTATTTCGGATAAGTCCGCATCGCGAAGATGGTTCTCATACGGTGGGGCTCAGAGGCTGCAACCGATTTGTAGCTGGTCGTGGCGCCTCGCGCGGTGCGACCCCGTCTGGTAGCAGGAAAGGGCGGAAGGCTCTGATGTCCAACGACGTAACGACTACCGACGGCGGAGCCTCGACAGCTCCGCGACCCGACGACGACGAGCGCTCTGGGTCGCCGGCGTGGCCGGGCTGACCGGCGTGGTCGGCCTCGCGGCCCTCGGCGGCCTGGCCGCGCGCGACGACAAGCCCAGCCCCGGCCGGGTGTCCGACGCCCAGCCGTCGCCCAACCGGCAGAACGTCAGCGACACCGGCGCAAACGCCGACGGTGGCGAGGAGAGTGGCGGCCGGGACGACGAGTGGAGCGGCGACGACCGGGGCGGCTTCTACGACCGGGCCGACAAGGACGACAAGCGCGACGAGGAGGACCGCAGCAAGCAGGTCCCCTGCGACAGCGACAAGCTGATCCAGGCGATCACGTACGCCAACAACACCAACGGCGGCGTGCTGGAGCTCGCCAAGGGCTGCACGTACCTCCTGACCCGCAGCCAGGACGGCAACGGCCTTCCGGTGATCACCCAGCCGATCACCCTCAAGGGAGAGCACACGACCATCGGTCGTGAGGCCACCGCCGACTACTTCCGCATCCTCAACGTCGGCCCGGGCGGGGACCTCGTCCTCAAGGGCCTGAGCATCAAGGGCGGCCAGACCCTCCAGCCGACGATGTCCGCGGACCCGGCGACGGTGTGGGCGCCGTACTCGGCGTCGGTCCGGGCCATCGCGGCCAGGCCAGCGGTCACGCCCGCCGGGCGACGGTGGCAGCCAAGCCGGCCGCAGCGACGGCTGCCAAGCCGGCCGCGACCACAGCGGCCAAGCCCGCGGCAAAGGCGGCGACCAAGCCCGGGGCGAAGCCGGCAGCCAAGCCGGCAGCGAAGACGGCGGCCAAGCCCGCGGCGAAGACGGCAGCCAAGCCGGCGGCCAAGCCCGCAGCGAAGCCGCCGGCGAAGTCGACGAAGGCGGCCAAGGCGGCCAGGGCGGCGGGGCTGGTTACGGCCAAGGCGGCGAAGCCGGCGACGGCCGGACCCGCGGCGCGCCGCTGGTGGAGGAACCGGGGACCAACGACGGCGCCGGGGTGCTGGTGCAGCCCGGTGGCCGGGCGGAGATCCTGGACAGCGAATTGCTCTACAACCAGTCCGGCGGCAACGGCGGCGGGCTGGCCAACTTCGGCAGCACCAGGCTCAGCAAGGCCACCGTGGCGCACAACACGGCCTTCTTCTACGGCGGCGGCATCTTCAACGCCGGGGTGCTCCAGGTCGACGAGTCGAAGATCAAGGACAACACCGCCGTCTTCGGTGGTGGCGGCATCGCCAACGGCGCGGCCGGGATCTTCACCGAGGACGTCGACGGCGGTTCGGTCTGGGTCTACAAGAGCGAGATCTCCGACAACGAGACGCTCGGCTTCGGCGGTGGCGTCCTGGACGTCGAGGGCACCACGACGCTGCACGAGACGACGGTCCGCGACAACACGGCGGTCCTCGCCGGCGGCGGCGTGGCCGTGGCCGACAGTCAGCTCACCCTCAAGCAGGCCACGGTGGCCGAGAACAGCACCGCGGGTGTGGGCGGCGGCGTGGCGGTTGTCTTCGACAGCACGGCGACGATCGAGGACAGCGCGATCAGGGACAACACCGCCGGGTTCTTCGGCGCCGGCCTCTTCAACGAGGACAGCGTCATCACGCTGCGTGACAGCGAGGTCGTGGGCAACCGGGCCGTCGGTCCACTCGCCCGCGGTGGCGGCATCTACAACACCGACGGCGGTCGGGTCTCGCTCAGCCGGACGAAGGTGGCGCACAACTTCGCCACCCTGCCGCCCGGTGGCATCTTCAACCAGCTCGGCAGCACGGTGACCCTGGACGACGAGTCCGCGGTGACGGCCAACCGGCCCACGAACTGCGAGAACGTTCCGGACTGCTTCGCCTGATCCGGGCGGGGCTGAACCACATAGAGGGCGCGCCCCTCCGAGCCGGTCGGCGGCGCGGAGGGGCGTACCCATTTGGGCTGCTCAGCGACGTCCGGACCAGCTTGGGGGCCGTGTGCCCACCCGGGGCCTCCGGGCCGTCCAGGGTCCAAGATGAACCTAATGTGGGGTTCTTTCGGATAAGCCCGCGAGGCGAGGAACATTCTCATACGTTGGCTTTGGGAGCTACAACCGATTTGTAGCAGGGGACGCCTGCCCGAGGGCGGCGACCCTGTCTGGTACGAGGAGAGGGCAGAGAGCTCCGATGTCCAACTACCTAACGAACAACGAAGCCTCCGGGCGGGCGACGGCCAAGCGCCGCCGCAAGCTCTGGCTCGCCAGCGGCGTGGCCGGTTTGACGGGCGTGGTCAGTCTCGCGGCGGTGGGCGTCGCGGGCAGCGCCGGAGCGGTCGGCCTGAACTGGAACACCGCGCAGGTCAGCAAGGACGGTGACCAGCGCGGCGACGAGGGGCGCGACTGGAACAACGAGAAGGACAAGGACCGGGACAAGGACCGGGACAAGGACCGGGACAAGGACCGCGACAAGGACAAGGACCGCGAGCGCGGGAAGGAGGTGCCCTGCGACACCGACAAGCTGATCCAGGAGATCACGTTCGCCAACAACAAGCACGGCGGCGTGCTGGAGCTGGCCAAGGGCTGCACCTACAACCTGAGCCGCAGCCAGGACGGCAACGGCCTCCCGGTGATCACCGAGAACATCACCCTCAAGGGTGAGCACACGACGATCTCCCGGGAAGCCACGGCGGACTACTTCCGGATCCTCAACGTCGGCAGCGGTGGCCACCTCACCATCAAGGGCCTGACCATCAAGGGCGGCCAGACCCTCGAACTGTTCAACGGCGTCCAGCCGGCGGCCGTCTGGGCGGCCTACTCGGACTCCGAGGCGATCGCGGCGCAGGTGAAGGCGGGCGTCCCGCTGAACCAGGCGCTCACCGCGCGGCAAGCCGACCCGAAGGCGGGGCTGAAGGCCGCGCCCAAGGTCACGCCGAAGGCCACGCCGGGCGTCGTGACGCCGCTCGTCGAGGAACCGGACGAGAACGACGGCGCCGGCATCCTGGTCCAGCCGGGCGGCACCGCCGAGATCCTGGAGTCCGAGGTCGTCCTCAACCAGTCCGGCGGCAACGGCGGTGGCGTGGCGAACTTCGGCACCACGAAGATCTGGCACAGCACCGTGGCACGCAACACCGCCTTCTTCTTCGGTGGCGGCGTCTTCAACGCCGGCGTCCTCAAGGTCGAGGACTCGAAGATCAAGGACAACACCGCCATCATCGGTGGTGGCGGTATCGCCAACGGCGCCGCGGAGATCTTCACCGATGACGTCAACGGCGGGACCGTCGAGCTGAAGAAGAGCGAGATCAGCGACAACGAGACCCTGGGCTTCGGCGGTGGCCTCCTCGACATCGAGGGCAACACCACCGCGTACGAGACCAAGTTCGTCTCGAACACCGCGGTCCTCGCTGGCGGCGGTATCGCCGCGGCGGAGAGCCAGCTGAACCTGCACAACGTCACGGTGGAGAGGAACAGCACCGCCGGTGTGGGTGGCGGCCTGGCCATCGCCTTCGACAGCGCGGTCACCGTGGAGAAGAGCTCCATCAAGGACAACACCGCCGGCTTCTTCGGCGGCGGGGTCTTCAACGCCGACAGCGTCCTCACGCTGCGCGACAGCGAGGTCGTCGGCAACCGGGCCATCGGCCCGTTCGGGGTCGGCGGCGGCATCTTCAACATCTTCGGCGAGGTCAACCTGTCGAAGACGAAGGTCGCCCACAACTTCTCCACCTTCGCTCCGGGCGGTGTCTTCAGCTTCTTCGGCGAGGTGAACGTGGATGACAAGGCCGCGATCACCGCGAACCGTCCGACGAACTGCCTGGCCATTCCGGGCGGCACCATCGAGAACTGCTTCGCTTGATCACCCTCGGGTGACGTGCGGCCGGTGACGGCGGCACGACGGGCAGGAAACGGACCGGCCCCCTTCCGCAAGACGCGGAAGGGGGCCGGTTTCCCGTCATCTCTGGACGAACACCGCCACGCTACGCGCCGGCACCGTGAACGTGCCGGCCGACCGGTCGAACGAGGCCGTTCGCAGCACCGGGTCGGCCGAGGTCACCAGCACCGGGTGCAGCGCCACGTCCGCACCGCGCAGACCGGTCAACGTCTGCGTCGCCGGCATCGGGGTGCCGTTGAGGACGACGGTCAGCGACGTCCACGGACCACCCAACCCGCGGGCGTCCAGGGTCATGGTCAGCACTCCCGGCGTCTCCTGCGCCCCGGACAGCGGGAACGCCACCCGCTGCTGCACCTGCTCGGCGGTGGCCAGCCCGAACACCGGCGACGACGCCCGGATGCGCAGCAGCTCGGCGTACCGGGCGTCGGTGGTGTTGATCGCCGCGCAGTCGGGCACCAGCGCCGGGTCGGCCAGCAGCGGCCTCGCGTACGACCACTTGTCCTCGTTGTCCGGCGCGGGCGGCAGACCGGCGCCGAATCCGTTGCCCTGTTCGCAGTTCCAGCGGATCTGGTTGAACCAGTCACCGGAGTTGTACGAGTTGCGGTCCAGCGACTTCGACCGCAACCGCTCGGTGCCGGCGGTGACGAACCCGGTGCCCTGCCCCAGCACCACCGTGCCCAGCGCCAGCACCTGCATCCGCGCGCGGTCCGCCGCCGAGGTGGCCTGCGGCAGCTTGTACGCCAACGCGTCGTACAGGATCTCGTTGTCGTGCGCGTCGACGTAGGTGACGGCCTCCCCCGGAGCGGCCGTGTAGCCGGCCGGGGAGCCGTTGTAGTCCACCTGCGCGCCGGTGACCTGCCGCCCGGCGGTGTCGGTGAACCGGTATCCGCGCAGGTTCCCGGTGAGCCCGACCTTGATCAGGTCGTGGGCGTGCAGCAGGCGGGCCTTCTGCTCGGCGGGCGACCCGTTGGCCGCGTCGCCGTTCGGGTCGGTGTAGAGCCCGGACGCGAAGCCCTGCACGCGCGGGTTGGCGTCGAACGGTCCGCCGCCGCGCACCGCGTCGCGCAGCCGGTCGTTGAAGGTGCCGATGCCGGTGCCGGCCATGTTCGCCTGGGTGGCCTGCACGAACCGGGCGTCGTTGGCAACCTCGCCGAAGTTCCAGCCCTCGCCGTAGAGCAGGATCGCCTTGCCGTCCACGCCGTCACGGGCGACGGTCAGTTTGTCCAGGGCCTTGCGCACGTCCAGGATGTTCGCCTTCGGGTGGTGACCCATCAGGTCGAACCGGAAGCCGTCCACCCTGTACTGCCGGGCCCAGGTGACCAGGGAGTCGACCACCAGCTTGCCCATCATCGCGTGCTCGGGGGCGGTGTTGGCGCAGCAGGTGGAGTTGGCCACCGTGCCGTCGTCGAGCAGCCGCTGGTAGTAGCCGGGCACGATCTGGTCGAGCACCGACTTGTCGTCGGTGCCGGCGGCCGACGTGTGGTTGTAGACCACGTCCATGACGACCCGCAGGCCGGCGCCGTTCACCCCGGCGACCATCCGGCGGAACTCGGTGGTCCGCGCCGCACCGGCAGGGTCGACGGCGTAGCCGCCCTCGGGCACCGTGTAGTGCAGCGGGTCGTACCCCCAGTTGTAGCCGTCGGTTTCGGCGACCGCCGCGACGCACTTCTGCTGTTCCTCGGAATCCGGTGGCAGCGCCGCCAGGTCGCAGGCCGGCTGTTGCTGGTCGGCCCGCTTCTCCGGGATCGTGGCGAAGTCGAACGCCGGCAGCAGGTGCAGGTGGGTGACACCGGCGTCGCCGAGCGCCCGCAAATGGGTCATGCCGGCGGTTCCCGGGTCGGCGAAGGCGAGGTAGGTGCCCCGCCGCTGCGCCGGCACGGTGTCGTCGGCGATGGAGAAGTCCCGCACCGACAGCTCGGAGACCTGCGCCTTCGCGGGCGGCACCGGTGCCGGCTTGCGCAGCGTCCGCCACCCGGCCGGGGCCAGCGCCGGGTCGTTCAGGTCGACGAGTTGGCTGTGCGTGGAGTCCGCGGCGAGGGCCACCGAGTACGGGTCGGTCACCGAGGCCGTGACCATCTTCTGCGCCGCCGGCTGCCACGCCCGCACCTGGTAGCGGTAGTACTTCCCGATCCAGGTGTGGTTGCCGCGCACCGACCAGACACCGGTGCGGTCGTCGCGGCGCATCGGCACCGTCCTGGGCTGCGCGGTGGGCGAGTCGAACAGGTGCAGCGCCACCGTCCGGGCGGTCGGCGCCCACAGCGCGAGACTCGGTGTACGGCCGGCGAACGTCGGCCCGAGCGTCGCGTCGGCGGCCCGGGCGTACACGTCGTCGAGCACGCCGGGGATCTGCACGCCGGTCGCGGCGAGCAGCGCGCCCTCGGCGTCGCGCTCGGTGACCAGCAGCTGCCCGCGCAGCGCCGCCGGCACCTTGGCCAGGTCCGCGCGGTCCAGCGTGAAGGTGCGGTACGACCAGAGGTGCGGGAACGCCGCGCGCTGGGCCTCGGTGAGCCCGTTGCGCTGCGCCCGCAACGGCAGGGTGGTGTACGTCCCGGTCAGCTCCCCGTCGGTGACGCTCACTCCGCCGTTCGGCGCGGCGACCAGCGCGTACGTCCTGCCGTCGGTCGGCCCGGTCTGCCAGGCCACCGTGGACCTGTCGATCCAGTGCGCCTTCTGTTTGCTGATGTCGGTGTCTCCGCCGGCACGTGGTGCGGTCGACGGCAGCAACCGGTTCGGGGTGGCGGCGAGCAGCCACACCTCCCGGCCCACGCTGGCGAAGTCGAGCCGCTGGTCGTCGGGCAGGTCCTTGGTGTCACCGTTGTGGATGATGTATTTCAGCCCGGTGGCCCCGGCCGCCAGAGGCACCCGGAACACCGCCCCGAACGCGTCGGTGGAGGTGGGCTTGAGCGGCGCGGACCACTCCGTCGGGTTGGCCGCGCCGTCCCACAGGTGCAGGCCCCAGCCGTCGTGGTTGCCGTCGGCCCGCCGGTAGTGGATCACGGCGGTGCCCTCCTCGACCGGCGGTGCCGGCGCACCGGCGGCCGCCTGCCGGGTCGGGTAGACCGCGGGGTCGCCCTGCTTGAGCCAGATCTCGCCGGTCCGGGTGACGTCGATGCTGCGGCCCTGGGCGACGTCCTTGGTGCCGTCGGAGTCGACCACGACGAAGTTCACCGACGTCGCGCCCGGCTTGAGCTTGACCCACGCGAACCGGCCGTAGGAGTCCTCCCCCGCGAACGGCTGCCCCTCGGGCCACTCGGTGACGTACGCCGGGTCGATGTCACCCCAGGCGTACAGCCCCCAGTCGTCGTACCCCCCGGCGGGGCGCTGGTAGTGCACCACCGCCCAATCCGGGGATCCGCCCTGCTCCGGGGTGCCCACGACGGCGGTGGACCGGGCCGTCGCGGTGCGGCCCCGGCCGTCGCGGACCACCGCCTTGTACTCGACCCGGGTCCCGCCGGCCAGGCCGGTCAGGTCGTGCTGCACGGTGTAGGGCGCGTGGTCGGCGCTGCCCAGCAGCGTCCACTTTCCGCCGGCGACCCGCGCCGCGACGGTGACCGTGGCCAGCGGGTCCCCGGTCACCTGGGCGGTGACCGCCGCCGGGGTGGCCACCAGCGCGTCCGGGGCGGGGCTGGTGATCCGGACGGTCGGTTTGCCGGCCGGCTGCGCGATGGCGGTGCCGGCCCGCTGGACCACCGCCGACAGCGGCGGCACGGTCAGGGTGAGCCTGCCGTCGGCGCCCGCGCTCGCCCTGCCGGCGCCGCCGTAGATGCCGGTGAAGGTGGCGCCGGCCGACCAGGTGTCCACGGTGACAGTCTGCGGGGTGTCTGCGTTGTTCACCGCCACCACGTACTCCGTGCGGTCCGCGGGAGCGATCCGGGAGGCGGCGAAGACGCCCGGGCCGTCCGCGGCGTACCGGGTGACCTGCACACCGTCGCGCAGCGCCGGATGCGCCTGGCGCAGCCGACCCAGCTCGGCGATGGTCCGGTACAGCGGGTGGGCCGTGTCGAACTGGTCGCTGGCGTGGGTGCGCTCGGTGCCGAGCAGGTCGTCGTCGAGGTAGTCGGGAACCTTCGACGCGAACATGTCCTGCCGGGCGTCCTTGTCCCCGCCGGGGCCGGTGAAGCCCTGCTCGTCGCCGGAGTACACCACCGGCTGGCCACGGGTGAGGAACATCAGCTGGTGGGCGAGCTGGTCACGGCGCAGATGGTTGGCCGGGTCGGTGCCGCCACCGGCGACGAACGAACCGATCCGGCCCATGTCGTGGTTGCCGAGGAAGGTGGTGAGCCGGCCGGCGTCGGTGTCCCGGGCGGCGTACAGGTCGTCGCGGGCGTACACGTCGGCCAGTGCCTTCGCCGAGCCGGCGCCCGCGGTGAAGCCGCGCGCGGCCTCCTGGAAGGCGAAGTCGAGGGTGGCCGGCAGGCCGCCCTGCCGGACATAGCTGGAACTGATCTCCGGGTCGGCGCTGTACACCTCTCCGAACATGAAGAAGTCCTTCTTGCCGGCCTTCTCGGCGGCCCGCTCGATGCCCTGGCTGAACTGCGGCCAGAAGTCCATGTTGACGTGCTTGACGGTGTCCAGCCGGAACCCGTCGACGCCGGTCGCGCCGATCCAGTCCCCATACGCCTTGGTGAGCCCCCGCACCACCTCGGGACGCTCGGTCCACAGGTCGTCGAGGCCGAAGAAGTCGCCGTACTCGCTGTTCTCACCGGCGAAGGTGGAGTCGCCCCGGTTGTGGTACATGGTGGTGTCGTTCAGCCAGGCCGGGACCTTCACGGTCGCGTCCCTCGGCTCGACGAACGTCGGCGTGTACGGGAACGACGTCCGGTCGACCGGCGGGAACGCGCGGCTGCCCTCGGCGTAGTTGCGGTCCTCGAACGCCCGCCCCTGCGCGTCGGTGTACGGCGAGGTCGCCTTGTCGATGTAGGCGTAGGAGTTCTCGGCGTACTTGATGACGTCGGCGGTGTGGTTGACGATCACATCCAGGTAGATCTTGATGCCGCGTTGGTGGGCGAGGCGGACCAGCCGCTTCATCTCCTCGTGGGTGCCGAAGTGCGGGTCCACCTGCGTGAAGTCGGTGATCCAGTAACCGTGGTAACCCGCCGAGACGTCGTCCCCGGAACCCTGCACCGGCCGGTTCTTGAAGATCGGGGCGAGCCAGATGGCGGTGGTGCCCAGGCCCTGGATGTAGTCGAGCTTGTCGATGACGCCCTTGAGGTCGCCGCCGTGGTAGAAGCCCTTGTCGGCCGGGTCGAGTCCGGTGCGCAGACGGTCACCGGTAAGGCCGCCGGAGTCGTTGCGGGGGTCGCCGTTGGCGAACCGGTCCGGCAGGACGAAGTAGAACTGCTCGGCACGTGCGGAGGTGTCCCCCGCCCTCAGCAGCGCGTCGACGCTGGGTTCGGCGCGCCACTGGACGGCGCCGGCGGCGGCGAGGGGGTCGGCGCCGGACGGGCGGGGATCGTCGGCGGCGGCGAGCTGGCGCACGGCGACCGGGGCACCGACCAGGGTGACGCTGAGCAGGTAGACGAGAGCCAGCAGGGCGGTGCGCGGTATCGGCGGGGGTTTCATCGACGCCTTCCTCTGGTGGATTGGCCGCACGCTAACCCTTGCCGAAACATTCTGCAATGCCTTGCAAACATGGTCGCAACAAAGCAGCTTCCTTGCGGAAGTGCCGTGACCGTCCAGGTCAGAACCCGCTGCACCGCACGCCGTCGACCGTGCACCCCTGCGGCGTCGTGGACGCCCGCTCCAGGTGGAACCGCAACGTCGCCGACCTGCCGGGCGCGACGTCAACCCCACTGGCGTACGTGAAACCGCCGTCGAACTGCCGCACCGTCCCCTGTGGTGCGCCCTCCACCCAGGTCGTCACCAGCCGCCCGCCGGAGAAGGTGAACCGCACCGTCCAACCCCGGTGCGCGTCGGACGCGTTGACGATCAGCACCTCGCCGATGAACCCGCCGTCGAAGCTCTGCACGACCCGGTACCGGCCGCTGACCGCCGACGAGCCCTGCGGACCCCGGGTCAGCGCCCGCGTCGGCGTCGACCCCACCGTCGGGCCGGACGTCGTCGCCGCCCGCGACCCGGCCGGAATGCTCGACGGCAGTCCACTCGCCCGCGGGGACAGTCCCGGCAGCAGCGCAGGCGCCGACGACCCTGTCGGCGTCGGTGTCGGCTCGCCCGACGGGGGCGGCGGCACCTGCGGCAACGGCAACGCCGGTGGCGCCGATCCGGCGTCCGGCGCCGGACTGCGCCCCCGGTACGCGCCCAGGGCCACGATGAGCAGCACCACCATCACGACGACGCCGGCCAGCACCACGATCCAGGGCGACGACGCGATGGCGACCGGACCGTGGGACGGTCGACGGGCACGACGCAGGCCGGACATGTACCTCCCTCAGCGAACCGTCCGGGCAGCGTAGCGACCGACGGCCAGGCCCGGAAGCGCCGACAGCGCCCACGCACTCAGCCGAGGCGGCAGTCCACCCCGTTCACCGTGCACCGCAGCGGCCGGGCCCCCGACTCGCCCCAGCCCAACCGCAACCGCACCGTCCGGGTGTCGCCCGGACTCAACGAACGGGTGCCACGCACGACGAACTCGCCGTCGCCCCGCCCCCACACCGAAACCCCCGAGTCGTCGCTCGCCCGCACAGCCCACACGTCGTCGTCGTACGCCAACTCCACCCGCCAGTCCACCCACTGGCCCGTCTCGTTCGCGATCGTCAGCACCGCCTCGGCCCCGTCCCGGCCGTCCGTGCCGACCTGGTACCGCGCGTTCACCGTCTCCGCCGAGGTCGGCGCCACCGCCGGGGCACTCGCCCGCCGCGGCGACGGCGAAGCCGTGGTGACCCGAGGCGACGGCGTCCGGCTGCTCCGCGACGGCCGCGGCGACGCCGTGCGCCGCTCCACCCCCGCCGGAGTTGGCGACACGGCCGCCGGCGCCGTCGGCAGGAACACCGGCGGCTCGCCTGCGGCCCGCCAACCCTCTCCCGGGTACGGAACGACAACAACGCGACCACCAACAGCGCCACCAGCACGCCCACGCCGAGCAGCACCACAACCCACGGCACCGACGCCAGCACCCGAGCCGCCCGCACCTCTGCCGCACCGTCCGGCCGCACCGCCATCAGGTCTCCCCTCGTCCCCGCCGACGCGCCAGCGTAGCCAGCACCGACGGATCAGGCCGATCGGCCCACCCGACACGGCAAACGGACCGGTCGCGCAGACGGCCCCGGTCGATCAGGCCGTCCGGACGACCGTGCAGATGACCGGCTCCGCATCGGCCGTCCGCAGCAGATAGCGATACCGCTCCCCCGGCACCGCACACCCCCGACTGTCCAGGAACTCCCACTCCACCGCCACCATGGTCAGCAGCGCGGACATCGGCTGGACATCCTCGATCCGGGCGTGCGCCGCGACCAACTCCCGGTCCTGGTAGTCCGGAGCGGCGCCCACGAACGACAGCGCCACCGCCGCCGGCGAGGTGAACGAGAAACTGTACGTGTCGGCGACCACCAACCCGGGCAGGGCGTAACAACCGGCGATGGCCGGCAGGTCGCCGGAGACCAGCGCCACGCCGTACCGGTCGAAGAAGTCCGCCAGTGTGTCGAGATCGGTGGAGGCATTCACGGCGACAGCAATTGCCGGTCACCGGCCAGGTCAAACCTCAACGCGACGGAACCCGGACCTCGATCTCCGCACCCAGCCGGGCCCCCGAGGCCAACCCGAGATCGTCCCCGCTCCAGAACCGCCCCGGGTCGTACCAGTTCGGACGCCGCCCCGCCGGCAGCAACCCCATCGCCTCATAGGTCACCGCCACCACCTCGGCGCAGTACGCCGTCTCCAAAGCCCGCTCCCGCGCCCCCGCCTGGGACGTGTTGGCCGGCCGAGACCCGACCCGACCGGGACGCGGCAACGCCGGCACCCGCCCCCGCACCCACCGCCACGCCAACTGGGCCGTCGACGGAAACGGCGTACCGTCCAGCCGCGCGACCGTCCGCAACACGGCCCGTTCCATCTCCGAGTCCGCCGGCGGGTCGAGCTGCCGCAACCAAGCCCGCTGGCCGTACCGGTTGGCCCACACGCAGACCGCGTCACGCAGGTCGTGCAACTGCACGCCCCGCTGGTGCGTACCCGACCACAGATCGGGCAGCGACCTGCCCAACTCCGCATGCCACATCAGCGGCGGCATGTCGTCCAACACCACCGCCATCCCCACGTGGTTCACCGGGCTGTTGGTGGTCAACTGGATCGCCCGGTCCGGCACGCTGCGGCCCCGGAACACCCACACGTCACCGGTGCGGGTCAACTCGACGGCCTCATCCAGGCTGATGCTCATGAAGGTCTACCCTAGGCCGATGCGGCAACGGATGCGGTGGTGGAAGGTCCTCGGGCTGGCCGGCCTCGCCGGTGTCGCGGCCTCCGGCGTGGTCATCGCGCGGGCCGAACGACGACGTCGCGCGTACACCCCGGAGGAGATCCGGCTGCGGCTGCTGGAGCGCCACGCCCAGGCCGGCGAACCAGACTGAACCTCCCCTGTGGAGGACGCGCAGCGCAGCCGGGTCGACATCGTGCGGGTCCGACGACGCCCGGCGCGGAGCAACCCTCATGATCGTGCTCGTTTGTTGTCGTGCCCTCGTCGGCGTTGTCGTGCCCTCGTCGGCGCGGTGAGGGGCCTGTTTCCCGCATCGAGCACGATCGTGGGCGGGTGTGTCGTCCTCGACGGGGTCAGGCCGCGCTGCCCCGGTCACGGTCCGCGCAACTTCGGGGAAGTTGCTGCCTCGCGGTGAGGTGAGGCAGCAGTTTCGGAGACAGTGCGCGGATCAGCGAGCACGGTCGTGATTCGCGGCGGTCGCCAGCGGCAGTGCGGGCGACCTTCTCGCATGATCGTGCTCGATCCTTGTTGTCGTGGCCTCGTCCGGGCGGTGAGGGGCCTGTTTCCTGGATTGAGCACGATCGTGGGTGGGTGCGGTGTCCTCGACGCGGTCGGCCACGGCGCGAGGTGGCGGCCGGTGACGGATGCTCGTAGGTCCGGTCGGTCCGGTTGTCCGCTGTGCCCTCCACGGTGCCTGACGGTCCCGTGATCGACACAATTTCGGCGACATCGGGGTATCCGCCGCCACCGGACACCGCGATATCGGCGAACCCGGGTGGATCACCCCGCCTCGTCCCGCGTGCCGGCTTCACCAGGCGCGACGATTGTCGGGTCTGACCCGTGGCGTCCTGTGATCGGTGGCATCCGGGCGGTGGAATCGGGGCCGGGGTGGGGTCGTTATACCCGGCACGCCCCCCGCGACTATCGGTCGTCGGAGCGGGCGGCGGTCGTCGGGAACACCGGCCCGGCCGCCTCGGTTACATCCCCGCACGGCCGAGCAGCACGGGGTTGACTTCCCCGGTGGAATGATCCGCCGCTCGGAACCCGTTACACCTGTCCCGACGCCGGCCCCCGAGGGGCTGCCGGGCAGATCCCCCACGGCTTTCCCGCACGGTCGCCACCCCCTGGTACCGCGCGGTATCCCCCTGATGCAGAGGAGCACGCCATCATGCGTACCGATCTGATTCGTAAGACCGCGTTGACCGCTGCTGGACTCGCGTTCACCGGCGGCGCCATCGCCGGGCCCGTGACCACCGCCTACGCGGCGTCGGACGCGAAGCCCATGTCGCAGTCGCAGGGTGATCGGAAGAGCGGTGAGCGGGAGTTGGGCGTGCGCTACGAGGCCCAGCCGAACTTCTACTACTGCGGTCCCGCCGCCACCCGCAACGCCCTGAGCGTGCAGGG
>NZ_JAEVHM010000063.1 GCF_016802865.1 Micromonospora parastrephiae
CTCGCCGCGACGGCGCGGGTGCGGCGGATGGCGACCCGCACCCGGGCGATCAGTTCGGCGGCGGCGAACGGTTTCACCAGGGCCGCGACGGCGCGGGTGCGGCGGATGGCGACCCGCACCCGGGCGATCAGTTCGGCGGCGGCGAACGGTTTCACCAGGTAGTCGTCGGCGCCCAGGCTGAGGCCCGCCACGCTGGCCTCCTCGCCGGCGCGGGCGGAGAGCACCAGCACCGGCAGGGTCCGGGTCGCCGGGTCCGCGCGCAACTGGCGGACCAGGTCGAAGCCGTCGAGCACCGGCATCATCACGTCGGTGAGGACCACGTCCGGCGGGTCGCGGCGGATCGCGTCCAGGGCCTGCCGGCCGTCGCTGACCGCCCGCACCCGCCAGCCCTGTCCGGTGAGCAGGCGACTCAGGTACGCCCGCATGTCGCTGTTGTCGTCGGCCAGCAGGATGTCCGCCCCGGCCAGCTCGTCGGCGGCCGGACCGGTCACCGCGGCGGCCTGCTCCACACCGGCGGTCGGTTCGGTCAGCCAGCCCATCGCCTCGGTGGCGGCCGCGCGGGCCGCGTCACCCTGCCCGCCCGTTGGTGGGCCGGTCACCGCGGCACGACGCGACGCCGACCAGGGCAGCGCCACCGTGAAGGTGGTGCCGACGCCGACCCGGCTGGTCACTCGCACCTGCCCACCCTCCAGGCGGGTCAGCTCGTGGACCAGGGCCAGGCCGATTCCGGTGCCCTCGTGACTGCGGGAGCGGGTGCCCTGCACCCGGTGGAACCGTTCGAAGAGCTTCGGCAGGTCCTGCTCGGCGATGCCGATGCCGGTGTCCGTGACGGTGAGCCGGACCTCCTCGTCGTCGGAGTCCAGCGCGACCCGGATCCGCCCGATGAAGGTGTACTTCAGCGCGTTGGAGAGCAGGTTGGTGACGATTCGTTCCCAGTTGACCGGGTCCACCGTGACGGGGCCGGGCAGCGGTGGGCAGTCGACCTCCAGCACCAGCCCGGCCCGCTCGACGGCCGCCCGGAAGACGCCGGTCAACTCGGCGGTGAGCGCCGCGAGGTCGATCACGCGGGCGTCGCTGGAGGCCCGCCCGGCCTCCAGGCTGGAGAAGGTCAGCAGGCTGTTGACCAGGGTCAGCAGCCGGGTGGCGTTGCGCCACGCGGTCTCCACCCGCTCGCGCTGCACCGGCGCGAGCGGGGCGGCGGCGTCGGTGAGCGCGTCGCCGAGCGGGCCGAGCATGAGGGTCAGCGGGGTGCGGAACTCGTGGCTGACGTTGGTGAAGAAACTGGTCTTCACCCGGTCCAGCTCGGCCAGCGCCTCGGCCCGGCGGCGCTCCTGCTCGTACTCCTGCGCGTTGCGCAGCGCCACGGACACCTGCTGGGCCAGCAGCTGGTAGAAGGACCGGTACGACTCGTCCAGCCCGCGGCTGGGGCTGACCCCGGCGAGCAGGACGCCGAGCGGCTGCTCCTGGTCGGCTGACGGCAGCGGCAGCGCCAGCGCGGCGCGGACCGGGTCGTCAAACGCGCCGCCCGACAGGGTCAGTCGCTCGGCGACACCGCTCACCTCGGTCGGTCGACCCTCGGCGGCGTCCGGCAGCCCCCACGCGCGCCAGGCCGGGGCCGGGTCGTTCAGGTCCACATCGTCCGGGAGCCCCTGCGCCACGGTGGCGCTGTCCGGCTCGCCGCCGACGCAGGCAGCTCGCCGTAGAACCGCCCCGTCGCGTAGGTAGATGGCGGCGAACGGCACGTCCAGCGAGTGACCGCCGATCGCGGAGATCAGGCGGGCGCAGGTGGCGTCCACGTCGACGGTGCGTCCGTCGCCGCCTACGGAAAGGTCGCGCAGCAGCCGCAGCCGGCGTTCGCCGACCACCTGCTCGGTGACCTCGCTGCACACGGTCAGCACGCCGACGGTGCGACCGTCGTCGTCGCGGGCCGGGGCGTGCGAGACGCTGAAGTACGCCTCCTCGCGGTAGCCGGCCCGTTCCAGCAGCAACCGCAGGGCGGGCACCCAGCTGGCGACCCCGGTGGCCATGGCCTGTTCGATCAGCGGGGCGAGGACGTCCCAGCCCTCGGCCAGGGTCACGCGCACGTCGCCGCCGAGCGCGGCCGGGTGTTTGTCGCCGATCAACGCGGAGTACGCGTCGTTGTAGAGCTGGGAGAAGCGGTCGCCCCAGAGCAGCAGCATCGGGTAGCGGGAGGAGAGCACCACCCGGACCGCGGCGCGCAGGCTCTGCGACCAGTCGCTGACCGGACCGAGCGGGGTGCCGGCCCAGTCCAGGTCCGCCATCAGCCGACCGGTGTCGCCGCCCTCGGTGAAGAGGTCCGTGCTGGGTCGTGTCACGTTCGACCCGGCCCCATCGCAAGCCCCCCGTTCTGGGCCTGTCGACCCTTGCTGGTGTTACCTACCCATCCTGGCATCTCTACTCACCTGTGCTGACGCCGGCACCTACCGTCGAACCGGCGGTGGTTCCGGACGAACGACCGATGCTCAACAAATCGACATCTGTCAGTGTCTCGGTTATCTCTCCAACCCCCCCGAGGAGCCCCCATGAGAGGCAGAACGCTGAGCGCGGGAACCGCGCTCGCCGTGTTCGCCGGGATGACGGTGACGCTGGCCGCCCAGCCGGTGACCGCGGCACCCCACACCACGACGACGGTGGCCCGGCCGATCGCCGCGCCCGCCGCCGCCCTGGCCGCACCGGACATCTCCGTCACCAACGTCCAGGCGCACCTGACCCAGTTCAACTCCATCGCCACCAGCAACGGCGGCAACCGGCGGGCCGGCTCGGCCGGCTACACCGCCTCGCTCAGCTACGTCAAGACCAGGCTTCAGTCGGCCGGGTACACGGTCAGCGAGCAGTACTGCTCCAGCTGCACGTACCCCTCGAACAACCTCATCGCGGAGTGGCCCGGCGGCCCGTCCGACCAGGTGGTCATGTTCGGTGCCCACCTCGACGGTGTCTCGGCCGGCCCGGGCATCAACGACAACGGCACCGGCTCGGCGACCCTGCTGGAGAACGCGCTGGTCCTGGCCGCGCAGAACCCGACCATGACCAAGCGGGTCCGCTTCGCCTGGTGGACCGACGAGGAGCAGGGGCTCAACGGCTCCCGGTTCTACGTCAACTCGCTCAACGCCACCCAGCGCGGCTACATCAAGGGCTACTACAACTTCGACATGGTCGGCTCGACCAACGGTGGCTACTTCATCAACCGGGTCACCTCGACCACGGCGGCGCCCCTGAAGGCGTACTGGGACTCGTTGGGTCTGCAACCGGAGGAGAACGTCGAGGGTCAGGGCCGCTCCGACGACTACTACTTCCAGCAGGCCGGCATCCCCACCTCCGGCTACGCGGCGGGTGCCAGCGCCCGCAAGACCAGCGCCCAGGCGGCCAAGTGGGGTGGCACGGCCAACTCCGCGTACGACCCCTGCTACCACCGCGCCTGCGACACCACCGCCAACGTCAGCGCCACGGTGCTGAACCGCTCGGCGGACGGCGTCGCGTACGCGCTGTGGCAGCTCGCCGTGGGCGGCGGCACCCCGGGCTGCGCCGGCGGCCAGGTGATCGGCAACGGCGGGTTCGAGAGCGGCAGCACGCCGTGGACCGCGTCCTCCGGCGTGATCACCAACTCCAGCAGCCAGCCGGCCCGGACCGGGTCGTACAAGGCGTGGCTCAACGGGTACGGCAGCACCCGCACCGAGACCCTGTCCCAGTCGGTGACCGTGCCGGCCGGGTGCGCCAGCTACACGCTGTCGTTCTGGCTGCACGTCGACACCGCCGAGACCACCGGCTCCACGGCGTACGACAAGCTCACCGTGCAGGTGGGTTCGACCACGCTGGCGACGTACTCGAACCTCAACGCCGCGGCCGGCTACGTCCAGCGCAGCTTCGGCGTGGCCGGGTTGGCCGGCCAGACGGTGACGCTGAGGTTCACCGGCACCGAGGACGCCTCGCTGCAGACCAGCTTCGTGATCGACGACGTGGCCTTGCAGGCGAGCTGACGGATGCGTCGGGTGGAGGCGAGCGGCCCACGTTCGCCCCGCCCGACCCGTTGAGCGCGTGCCCGCGCGGGGTCGCGCCGCGCTGTCGGCGGTGACCCCGGTCGAGCGCGAGGTCAGGGGAGCTGCGGGTAGAGCGCGGCGACGCCGCCGGCCAGCCCGGCCTGCACCCGCCGGCTGATGTCGTCGGCGACGATCTCGTACGCGTCGGCCTCGATGCCGTCCACCGCGATCCGGGCGATCGCCGCCGGATCGGACTTCGGGCCGGTGATCGTGGCGGCCATGTCGGTGTCCAGGTAGCCGACGTGCAGGCCGGCGACCCGGACGCCCCGCTCGGCGAGTTGGATGCGCAGCACGTTGGTCATCGCCCACTCGGCGGACTTCGCGACGCTGTAGGCCCCGTGGATCGA
Organism: Micromonospora parastrephiae; assembly: GCF_016802865.1. Lineage (GTDB taxonomy): Bacteria > Actinomycetota > Actinomycetes > Mycobacteriales > Micromonosporaceae > Micromonospora > Micromonospora parastrephiae. Next base: position 4,403 of record NZ_JAEVHM010000063.1, read on the forward strand.
AACGCCCACCCAGGACAACACGGAGAGCACGTTGAGGATCGTCCCGCCGCCGTTGCCGGCGATGACCGGCGCGAACGCCCGGGCCATCGACAGGTTGCCGACGTAGTGGGTCTCCAGCTCCAGCCGGATGAGGTCCAGGTCGCCGTCGAGGAGGTTGGCGCGGGAATCGATGCCGGCGTTGTTGATCAGCAGGTTCACGTCGCCGGCCAGCTCGGCGGCGGCGGCCACCGAGGCCGGGTCGGTGATGTCCAACCGCACCGGCGTCACGCCTGGCAGGTCGACGCTGTCGGGGTTGCGGGCGCCGGCGTAGACGGTGGCGCCCCGGGAGAGGAGTTCGGCGGCCAGGTGTCGACCGAAGCCGCGGTTGGCGCCGGTGACGAGGGCGGTGCTTCCAGTGATCTTCATGCGGCCAGGTTAACCAGCTGACTTCTGCTAGGCAAAGTCAGCTAGCTCACCGCACGGATCCGTCCGGATCGGGAATACGACCCGATGCCGTCACCACCCGCCCCGTGACGACTCGTATCCTTTGCGCGAACCTCCGCACGTGACAGAAGGGAGACGGTGTGAGCAACCAGGCCGAGACGTTGGAGTTCCAGGCCGAGGCGCGTCAGCTCCTCCAACTTGTCGTCCACTCGATCTACTCGAACAAGGACGTCTTCCTGCGGGAACTCATCTCGAACGCGTCCGACGCGCTGGACAAGCTGCGGCTGGCCACCCTGGTCGACAAGGACCTCGTCGCCGACACCGACGACCTGCACGTCGCCATCGAGGTCGACCGGGACGCCCGCACCCTCACCGTCCGGGACAACGGCATCGGGATGACCCGCGACGAGGTGGTCCGGCTGATCGGCACGATCGCCAAGTCGGGCACCGCCGAACTGCTGCGCCAGCTGCGGGAGTCCTCCGACGCCCGCGCCTCGCAGGACCTGATCGGTCAGTTCGGCGTCGGCTTCTACGCCGCGTTCATGGTCGCCGACACCGTCACCCTGCTGACCCGCAGGGCCGGCGAGACCGGCGGCACCCGCTGGCAGTCCACCGGCGAGGGCACGTACTCGATCGAGACCGTCGACGAGGCGCCGCAGGGCACCTCGGTGACCCTGCACCTCAAGCCCGCCGACACCGAGGACAACCTGCACGACTACACCGCCGAGTGGACCATCCGCGAGATCGTCAAGCGATACTCCGACTTCATCGCGTGGCCCATCCGGATGCGGATCGAGCGGCCCGGCGCCGACGGCGAGCCCGCCACCAGCGAGGTGCAGACCCTCAACTCGATGAAGGCGCTCTGGGCGCGACCCCGCGACGAGGTCGACGCCGCCGAGTACAACGAGTTCTACAAGCACGTCAGTCACGACTGGGCCGACCCGCTCGAGGTCGTGCACATGAAGGGCGAGGGCACCTTCGAGTACGAGGCGCTGCTGTTCCTGCCCAGCCACGCCCCGCTGGACATGTTCTCCCCGCAGGGCCGCCGAGGCGTCCAGCTCTACGTCAAGCGCGTGTTCATCATGGACGACTGCGAGGCACTGGTCCCCACCTACCTGCGCTTCGTCAAGGGTGTGGTCGACGCGCACGACCTGTCGCTGAACATCTCCCGCGAGATCCTCCAGCAGGACCGGCAGATCCAGATCGTCCGCCGCCGCCTGGTCCGCAAGGTCCTCGCCACCGTCCGGGACCTCAAGACCAACCACCCCGAGCGGTACCGCACCTTCTGGACCGAGTTCGGCGCGGTCGTCAAGGAAGGGCTGATCGACGACACCGACAACCGGGACACCCTGCTGGAGATCCTGTCGGTGGCGTCCACCAACGACCCGGCCGAGCCCACCGACCTGGCCGGGTACGTCTCGCGGATGAAGGACGGCCAGACCGACATCTGGTACGCCACCGGCGACTCCCGGGCCACCATCGAGAACTCCCCGCACCTGGAGGCGTTCCGGGCCAAGGGCCACGAGGTGCTGCTCCTCACCGACCCGGTCGACGAGGTGTGGGTCGAGCGGGTCGGCACGTACGACGGCCGACCGTTGCGCTCGATCGCCAAGGGCGAGGTCGATCTGGACACCGACGAGGAGAAGCAGCAGGCCGAGACCGAGCGGGAGCAGCAACGGCAGGAGTTCGCCGCACTGGTCGAATGGCTGGGCACCACCCTCGCCGACAGCGTCCGGGAGGTCCGCCTGTCGTCGCGGCTGACCACCTCACCGGCCTGCGTCGTCGGCGACGCCCACGATCTCACCCCGACGCTGGAGAAGATGTACCGGGCGATGGGGCACGAGATCCCGTCGACGAAGCGGATCCTGGAGATCAATCCCGGCCACCCGCTGGTCGCCGGGCTGCGCAAGGCCCACGAGCAGGGCGACTCCTCGCAGGCCCTGACCGAGACGGCCGAACTGTTGTACGGCCTGGCGGTGCTCGCCGAGGGCGGCGAGCTGACCGACCCGGCCCGCTTCACCCGGACGCTCGCCGACCGGCTGGCCCGCACCCTGTAAGTCGTTCGCCCTCCGGCCGGCGGGCCGCCCCACCAGCGGGCTCCGCCGGCCGGTCACCTCCCCGGAGGCTCGCGACCGTCGATCCACGATGTCCTGCCCGAACGTCAAATCCGGGAGAGCTGATGCCTGTCGACACCGTGATCCTCAGCGGGGAGGGACCGCACGCCGACCCCTGGCACCCGTTGCCCGAGACCAGCGCGATACTGGCGGACCTCATCGGCCACGCCGCCGTCGTGACGTCCGTCGGCCGGCTCGCGACGGCGCTCGACGGTGCCCGGCTGCTGGTGGTGAACGCGAGCGCCGACCGTTCGTCGCTGATCCCCGAGGACGAGCTCTTCCGGGGCGTGCTCGACGACTTTCTGGCCCGTGGCGGCAATCTCCTCGCCACCCACAGCGCCACCCTCGCGTTTCCCCGGGTACCGAGCTGGCGTGCCACGATCGGCGCCGCCTGGGAACACGGCCGTTCGTCTCACCCGCCGATCGGTTCCAGTCTCATCCGGCGTACCGCTGTCGCGCATCCGATCAGCGAAGGGCTCGGCGACATCGAGGTCTTCGACGAGCGCTACACCGATCTGGCGCGAGTCGAGGGCGTCGACTTCGAACCTCTCTACGCGCACGAGGAGGACGGCGTCCTCCACCCGCTCGTCTGGGCACGCACGGTGGGAGACAGCCGGATCGTCTACAACGCCCTCGGACACGACGCCCGGTCGTACGAGTCGCCCGGCCACGTCGAACTGCTGCGCCGCAGCGCGGCCTGGCTGCGACACGACGCCTGATCGCAATCGGTCCATCGTGGTCACTGCACAGTGACACCAGGCCCGCAACCGCTGGGCGGACCGCCGAGCGCGCCCCGGTGAAGAACTTCACAGCGGGTGGGCGATCGTCACCGACCGTGCCTAACGTCGGTCGGGTTCGCCACTGCGGACACCACGGCCGGCAACGCCAAATCCTGCCCCCGGTCGTCGGAACCCAGTCACCCGGGCAGGAGCGGGGGACCCAACGTTCCTCGGTGCACGTCACCTCGGGGTGAAGCCGCCACCGTGCGGCCGGGCTCCTCGGCCCGAACCCGACAGCTCACCTCGCCGGCGTGGAGGAATCACATGACGTCTGTTCACACGCCCCGTCATCGACGGGTCACCACCCGCCGCCTCGCCGTCGGCACCCTGGCCGTCGGAGCGGTCACCGGTGCTGTCGCCCTCTTCGGGCCGGCCGCCCCGGCGCAGGCCGGCGTCAACTGGGACGCGATCGCCCAGTGCGAGTCCGGCGGCAACTGGAAGATCAACACCGGTAACGGCTACTACGGCGGGTTGCAGTTCTCGCAGGGCACCTGGGCCGGCTACGGCGGCAAGAAGTACGCCGCCCGCGCCGACCTGGCCAGCCGCGGCGAGCAAATCGCCGTCGCCGAGAAGGTGCTCGACGGGCAGGGCATCGGCGCCTGGCCGACCTGCGGCAAGAAGGGCGGCTCGTCGGGCGGCTCCGCCACCACGTCGAGCAGGACCACGAAGTCGACGAAGTCCACGAAGTCGACCCCGAAGCCCAGCAGGCCGCAGGAGCGGCCGTCACGCGGCGAGCAACCGGCGACGCGCGACCACGAGCGCACCGCGCCGGCGGCGGGCGGCGAGACGTACACCGTCCAGCCGGGCGACACGCTGTCGGAGATCGCCGGCAACCACCGGCAGGCCGGCGGCTGGCAGGCGCTGTACGAGCGCAACCGGCAGGTGATCGGCGCCGACCCGGGTCTGATCTTCCCGGGTCAGCGGCTCAGCCTCTGACGGACGACACGCGAACGCTCGGCCGGGTCACCGGCCGAGCGTTCGCGTGTGTCGCTTCGGTACGCGGCTCGCGGGTCAGGCCGCCGAGGCGGACGCCTTCGGCGCTCGCTGCGACGCCACCGCCCCGGCGTTCCGACCCCAGCGAGGGGCCGACACCGCCTCGCCCGGCCGGCCGGTCCGGCTCTCGTCACCGACGCCTTCGACGGCCATCTCGACCGACGTGGGCGTGCTGCGCGCCAGCCGCAGCGACTCCTCGGCGCCGGCGCGGGCCTCGCACGGCCAACCCTGGCCGGCACACTGGAGATTGCGGCAGCGACCCTCGTCGTCCGGCTCGTGGGCGCTCAGCACGTCGACCGCGAGCTGCCAGAGCAGAGGATCGGTCACGTCGTGCGGACGCTCGACGCGACGGCTCGGTCGGTTGCTGGTGTCGTCGGACATCGTGGGCCCCCCTCGTCAGGCTGTTCCCCCCAAGGGTCACCCGTCAGCCGTCGGCTAAACCGCCGACCTGCTGTGATGTGTCCCTGATCGCAGGAAACGCGGTCACCGGGGACCGGTCAGTCCGGCAATAGCGGCATCTCGACGCCCGCGTCCCGGCCGAGCAGCACCGCCCGGGTGAGCGCCGCCGATCCGAACCGGTCGCGGACGGCGTCGACCGCAGCGTCCAATTCGGCCCCCGGGTCCGGGTGGAAGGGCAGCTCCGGTTGGACCGGGTTGTCGTCGAGGTTGCCCACCGAGACGCCGATCAGGGTGACGCCGCGCCGGTCGATCTCGGGCTGGGCCGCCCGTAGCAGCGCCCGTGCCGCGGCGAGCACCGGCGTGGTGTCCGCGGTCGCCTTGCCCACGGTGTGCGAGCGGGTGGCCCGGGTGTAGTCGCCGAAGCGCAACCGCAGCACCACCGTGCGTCCGGCCCGCCCGGCCGCCCGCATCCGCCGGGTTACCCGATCGACCAGGCCGGCGAGGATCGCATCCAGCTCCGCCGCGGTGTGTGGGGTACGGCCGAGCGCGTGCTGCGCGCCCATCGAACCGCGTCGGCGGCCCACCTGCACCGGCCGGGGGTCACGGTTGTGCGCCAGGGCGTGCAGGTGCCGGCCGGCGCCCGCGCCGAGCAGGGAGACCAGCGCCGCCTCGCCGAGCCGGGCCACGTCGCCGACGGTACGGATGCGGCGTTCGCGCAGCTTCGCGGCGGTGACCGGGCCGACGCCCCAGAGCCGGTCGACCGGCAACGGATGCAGGAAGGCCAGCTCGGCGTCGGGTGCGACCACCAGCAGCCCGTCCGGCTTCGCCACCCCGCTGGCCACCTTCGCCAGGAACTTCGTGCGGGCCACGCCCACCGTGATCGGCAGGCGTACCTGTTCGCGGACCTCCCGCCGCAGCCGGTCGGCGATGTCGGCCGGTGACCCGACCAGCCGGCGCAGGCCCCCCACGTCCAGGAACGCCTCGTCGATGGAGAGCCCTTCGACCAGCGGGGTGGTCCGCCGGAAGATCTCGAACACCGCACGGCTGGCGGCCGTGTACGCCGACATCCGGGGCGGCACCACGATCGCGTCCGGGCACAGCCGGCGCGCCTGCTGGCCGCCCATCGCGCTGCGTACCCCCCGCCGCTTCGCCTCGTAGCTGGCGGCGAGCACCACCCCGCCGCCGACGATCACCGGCCGCCCCCGCAGGCGTGGGTCGTCGCGCTGCTCGACCGACGCGTAGAAGGCGTCCAGGTCGGCGTGCAGGATGCTGGCGCCGGGCGACACGTACACATGTTCGCATGACGTCCGGTCATCGCGGCAGTGAGCTGGTCGAACGTGGTTCCGGGCCGATCAGTCGAGGCAGAACTCGTTGCCCTCGGGATCGGCCATGACGATGTGGCCGGCAGCGAGCGGGGGAGCGGGCTCGTGCCGACTGATCCGTGTGGCGCCGTGCGAGACGAGCCGTCCGGCCTCCGCTTCGAGCGCCGCCATCCGCTCGTCGCCGGCGAGGCCGGGAGCAGCCCGGACGTCCAGGTGTACGCGGTTCTTGACCTGTTTGCCCTCGGGCACGCGCTGGAAGAACAGCCGCGGCCGGGAGCCCTCGGGGTCGACCACCGCCGAGGCGTCGTTGCGGTTCTCCGGCGGCACGCCCATCGCGTCCAGTGCCTGCTCCCACGACTCGAAGCCTCCGGGCGGCCCCTGCACCTGGTACCCGAGCACCTCGGCCCAGAACGTCGCCAACCCGCCCGGGTCGGCGCAGTCGAACGTGATCTGCACGTCGCGTGCCATGGCAGCTCCCTGTTTCCTCAGCTGGTCGGTCATGGACCCAGTCTCTCGCGGATAGCGGACAGGATCGTTCCTCGCGGCCGGCCTGCTCGCCCGCCGCCTCGCGGCGATGGCCGAGCCACCTGAACGGACCTGGGATCACAGGTCGTCGAACGGCCGGGCGTAGCGGAACTCGCCCCGGATCGACTCGCGCCACGCGTTCAGCGGTCGGGCCATGAAGTACTGCGGACCCCACGGCTGCGGCGGCGTGACGCCCAACTCGACGGCGGGCCGGAACCCGAAGCGCGGGTAGTACTCGGGGTGCCCCAGCAGCACGACCAGCGGTTCGTCCCGTGCGTCGGCCGCACCGAGCACCGCGTGCATCAACGCGCTGCCGACGCCGCGCCGCTGCCACCCGGGCAGCACGCCGAGCGGACCCACGCCCAACGCCACCGGCTCACCGGCCACCCGGCCGCGGGTGGCCACCACGTGCCCCACCACCTGGCCGTCCGAATCGGTCGCCACCAGGGAGTACGCGGGCAGCCAGTCCTCGTCGGCGCGCAGCGCGTCGACGAGCGTCGCCTCGACCGGCACGCCGTCACCGTCGGTCTTGGTGAAGGCGGCGGCGTGCACCGCACGGATCGCGTCGACGTCGGCGGGTGTCTCGCGTCTGATCAGCATCGCGCCACGATACGGGGACCCCGGGCAGCGGCTCCACGCGTTTATCGCGTCGAATGCCGTACAGCCGGCCGTCCGGCGGGCATCTCGCCGGAATGGGCTATACCTGTGAGTCATAGTTATGACGCACAGGTATACGGCTCATCGGGGAACATGCCCCGGGATCCGAGCCGACCCGACGCGACCCAGCCGGGGCCAAGCCCGGCCCGTTCGGCTGTTCAGCCGACGGCAGTGTCGGACGGCGGGGCGCTGCCGCCCCGGGGCACCTCCGGGGTCATCAGCCGGATGATCTCCGCCTGATCGGCCGGCGAGGGCAGCCCCCACCCCGGCCGGTAGCCGTACACCTCCTGTAGTGGGGTGGAGGCGGTGCGGCCGTCCAGGATCTCCACGGCGTCGGTGCCGATCAGACCGGGGTGTTCGACGCCGCACGCCTCAGCGACCTTGGTCAGGTCCCGGCGCAGCGTGCCCAGGTAGTTGGCCGCCCGGACCGACTTCAGCGTCGGGTCGAGCCCGCGGGCCAGCCAGGCGTTCTGCGTCGCCACGCCGGTGGGGCAGGTGTCGGTGTGGCACTTCTGCGCCTGGATGCAGCCGATCGACAGCATCGCCTCCCGACCCACGTTGACCATGTCGCAGCCGAGCGCGAACGCCACGATGGCGTTGTCCGGTAGGCCGAGTTTTCCGGCGCCGACGAACACCACCTGCTCGTGCAGGTCATGCTCGGCGAAGACCCGGTACACCCGGGAGAAGCCCTGCTGGAACGGGAGTGACACCGAGTCGGTGAAGATCAGTGGTGCGGCACCGGTGCCGCCCTCGCCGCCGTCGACCGTCACGAAGTCGACGCCCCGGCCGGTGTCGCGCATCAGGGTGGCCAGCTCCTCCCAGAAGCCGAGGTCCCCGACCGCCGACTTGATGCCCACCGGCAGGCCCGTCTCGGCCGCCAGCAACTCCACCCAGTCGAGCAGACTGTCGCAGTCGGAGAACTCGGCGTGCCGGGACGGGCTGACGCAGTCCTGCCCCGCCGGGATGCCCCGGGTCGCGGCGATCTCGGCGGACACCTTCGCGCCGGGCAGCAGTCCGCCGAGGCTGGGCTTGGCGCCCTGGCTGAGCTTGATCTCCAACGCCCGCACCGGGGCGCCGGCAACCACGTCCTTCAGCCGGTCCATGCTGAACCGGCCGTGCTCGTCGCGGCAGCCGAAGTACGCCGTGCCGAGCTGGAAAACCAGCTCACCGCCATTGCGGTGGTACGGCGACAGGCCACCCTCGCCGGTGTTCTGAAGGCAGCCGGCGAGCGCCGCCCCCTTGTTGAGCGCGGCGATCGCGTTGCCGGAGAGCGAACCGAAGCTCATCCCGGAGATGTTCACCACCGACTCCGGTCGGAAGGCGCGGGCTCGCCCGCGGGCCGCGCCGAGGACCTTCGCGCACGGCAGCCGTACGTCGTGCCCGGCCGCCGGAGTCGACGGCGGCACGGCCCGGCCGAACGTGCGGTGCTTGATGATCGGGTAGCCGGGGGTGTACTCGATGTCGTTGTCCGTGCCGAAGCCGAAGTAGTTGTTCTGGTGCTTCGCCGACGCGTACACCCAGCGGCGCTGGTCGCGGGTGAACGGACGCTCCTCGTTGTTGCCGGCCACGATGTACTGCCGAAGTTCCGGCCCGATGGCCTCCAGCAGGTACCGGGCGCGGCCGAGCACCGGGAAGTTGCGCAGCAGCGCGTGGTCGCGCTGGACGAGGTCCCGCGCGGCGAGGGCCGCCACGGCGGCGGCGACGGCGGGTACGGCTCGACGGGCCCATGTCATGCCCGGAACTCTTTCCGCCCGCGCGGCGGATCAAACCGGCCCGACCGCGACGCGGCGCTGGTCAGCCCCGGGACTGGACGCGGTTGACGCTCGCCGTCGCGCCGCCGCGAGCGCCCGGCGGCGGTGCGGGGTGCCCCGCACCGCCGCCGCGAACTCAGCGGTGCTGGAACGTCTGGCGGACCGTTCCGCCGACGATCGCGCACCACGTGCTCGTGCTGAGCTTGCCGTTGCGCGGCAGGCCGTGCAGCGCCTGCAGGTCCTGCACCGCCGCCCGGGTGGCGTGGTCGTACGCCCCGGTGACGGTGACCGCGTACCCCTTGGTGGCGAGAATCTCCTGCACCGCGGTGACCGGCGCGCCGCGGCGTGCTGGTCCAGCTCCGGCGCCAGGGTCTCCCAGGTGGGCGTGGTGAGCGTGGCGTCCACGTCCACCGGAATGCCGTTGCGGGCCTGCCAGTCCTGCACGGCCGCGACGGTCGCGGCGTCGAACGTGCCGCTGACCGTCACCGCGTAGCCGCGGAACGTGAGCAGGTGCTGCACCACCCGGACCGACGGCGAGTTGACGAACCGCCACAGGTCCGGCCAGCGGCGCGCCGGCACGTCACCCAGCTTGGTGCCGAGGGCCGCGTACACCCGCCGGCGCAGCGCCGGGAACTCCCGGTAGAAGGCGGCGCCCGGACACTCGGTGGTGCGGAAGTCCCAGTGGCCGAAGATGTCGTGCGCGTGCAGGCCGTACTGGCGGCAGATGGCGACGCAGAGCTTGACCAGCGAGTCGGTCAACGCCTGCGGCGGCGTCTCGGTGACGTAGGTGCCCTCGTTCTCGATGCCGATGGCCCGACCGTTCTCGCCCGGGCAGTGCGCCGAGATCATCTGCCGGTCGCCGGCTTCGAGGCGTTCCAGGCTGCCCCGGCGGCCCTCCAGCACGTAGCCGCCGCGGCTGACCGTGAAGTGCTGGCCGGTGTCCGACCAGCCGTTGCCGTCCATGTGCAGGTCCTGGCAGTCGTGGGCCAGCTTGACCGCCTGCTCGCGGGAGTAGTCGGTGACGTTCGGGAACGCCATGTGATGCACGATGATCTTGTTGGTGGGAATGGCGCTGACCGACAGCGGGTCCTTCGGCGGCCGCGCGTCCCACTCGTCGCAGCTGATGATCCAGTCCAGGTCGGTGCCCGGGGCGGCCTGCGCCGCGGCCGGGAAGGCGAGTTCGCTCCCGACGACGGCGACCGTGGCGGCGCCGAGACCGGCCCGCAGCAGCGTCCGGCGATCCACTTCGGAATGGTCGACGTGCATGAAAGTCTCCTCCTGCGGCCGACGGCGGGGGATGAAAAGTAGCTCCAGTGGCCGCACGCACTCCGGAGAATATTGCCAACACTCGCCCGTGCGCTAGACCCCGCCCACCCGCAGGCCGGCGTTTCCCCTCGGACCGCCTGGGGTAGGTCGGGGCGAACCTGCGGCTGCCTGCGTGAAGGAATGACCATATGAGTGACAACGTCAGCGACGCGGTGGGCGACGCCCTCCGCTCGGTGATGCTCTTCCTGCCCAAGGCCGTCGCCTTCGTGGCGATCCTGGTGGCGGGTTGGCTGATCGCCAAGGCCGTGCTGAAGATCGTGGAGAAGGTCCTGGAGCGGGTGGGCTTCGACCGCGCCGTCGAACGCGGTGGCGTCCGCCGCGCGTTGAGTCGATCCCGGTACGACGCCAGCGACATCGTCGCGAAGCTCGTCTACTACGCGGTGCTGCTGCTCACCCTTCAGCTGGCCTTCGGCATCTGGGGGCCGAACCCGATCTCCGACCTGATCGCCGCGGTCATCTCGTGGCTGCCCCGCGCCTTCGTCGCCATCGTCATCGTCGTGGTGGCCGCCGCCATCGCCAACGCCGTCAAGGACATCATCAGCGGCGCGCTCGGCGGGCTGTCGTACGGCGGGGTGCTGGCCAACATCGCCTCGGTGTTCATCCTCGGCCTCGGCGTCATCGCGGCGCTGAACCAGATCGGCGTCGCCACGGCGGTCACCACGCCCGTGCTGATCGCCGTGCTCGCCACGATCGGCGGCATCCTCGTCGTCGGCGTCGGCGGTGGCCTGATCCGTCCGATGCAGAGTCGCTGGGAGGCGTGGCTGACCCGCGCCGAGCAGGAGTCGCAGCTGATCGCCGCGCACGCCCACGCGTACCGGGCCGGTCGCCGCGACGCCGAGGCCGAGGCGGCCCGGGCGGCCACTCCGGCCAGCGACCCGGAGGCGACCCAGGTGGTGACCCGGCCGGCCGACTCCGAGGCCACCCAGATCGTCCGCCCCTCGACCGACTCCGAGGCCACCCAGATCGTCCGCCCCTCGGCCGACTCCGAGCCACCCAGGTGGTCACCCGGGACGGCGTCGACGCCGAGACGTCGCCGGTCGCCGCCCGGCCGTCCGCGTCCGACGACACGACCCAGGTGGTCGACAGGTCGACCGACTCGGACACCACGCAGGTGGTGGGCCTCGACCCGGAAGCGACCCAGGTGGTCAGCGGCGGCGCGGTGCCCGAGCAGCGCGTCAGCGACGACAGCGAGACCACCACGGTCATCCCGCCGCCGGTCGACCGGCGCTGACACCCAGCGGTACGGCGGGGCGGGATCTCTCGGATCCCGCCCCGCTTCGTCGTACGCCCGCCGAAAGCGCTGGCCGGGGCCGCGACGCTTGTCCAGCATCGCCGACATGACCTGGCGACCCGGCGGCGGCCAGGGAGGGCGCCGCCGGGCTTCCTCAGCCGGCCAGGTGCAGGAACGACCACTGGTGACCGTCGAGGTCCCGGAAGCCGCGCATGTACATCGGCCCGTTGGCGATCCCCGGCCCGAGCGCCTCCCCACCGGCGACCGCCGCCCGGTCGACCAGCTCGTCGACCTGCTCGCGGCTCTGCGCCGACAGCCCCACGATGACCTCCCGGCTGGTCGCCGTGTCCGTGGCGGCGACCCCGGTGTACGCCTCGAAGGCCGAGCGGATGTGCAGCATCAGCCGGGTGGTGTCGGAGATGGTGAGCATCATGCTGTCGCCCTCCGGCCCGGCCTGGTCGCTGGTGAAGCCGATCGCGCGGTAGAAATCGGCGGCGGTGGTCAGGTCGCGCACCGCCAGGTTGATGAAGGTCATGGTCATCCGAGGTCTCCGTTCGACTCGAGCAGCACCGTCAGCCTCTCGTGCGGGACGTCGACCCCGCTCCCGACTCGCCGACCGCGTCGAAGGAGGCCGTCAGGGCTGATCGCCGTCGAGGTAGACCCACCGGCCGTCCTCGCGGACGAACCGGCTGTGTTCGGTGAGCGTGCCCGGGCGACCCGCGTCCCGGTAGTGGGCGTGGAACGTCACCGTGCCCGCGGTGTCGAGCAGGCCGCCCCGCTCGGTGTCGACGATCTCCAGCCGGGTCCACCGCTGCCCCGGGTCCAGCTCCAGCCGCGCCGGCCGGGTCGAGGAGTGCCAACTTCGCAGCAGGTAGCCGGTGTCGCCGAGGGCGAAGGCGCTGAACCGGGAGCGCATCAACGCCTCGGCCGTCGGCGCCTGTGCGTCGCCGCCGTGCACCGGGGCGCAGCAGCCCGCGTACGCCTGGCCGGAGCCACACGGGCACACCCTGCCCGTCGTCGCGTTCGCCCGCCTGCGCGAACCACCCTTGCCCACGCCGTCATCCTGCCGTACCGGTCCGCAGGCCCGGACGCACGGGGTCAGAGCCAGCCGGAACGGCGGAACAGGCGGTACAGGGCCAGGGCGGCCACGGCCATCAGGGTGAGGGCGCCCGCGTAGCCGTAGCGCCAGGCCAACTCCGGCATGTGGTCGAAGTTCATGCCGTAGACGCCGGCGATGCCGGTCTGGGTGGCCGCGATGGCCGCCCATGCCGCGATCTTGCGCATGTCGTTGTTCTGCTCGACCCCGAGCTGCGCCAGGCGGGACTGGACGATCGAGGTGAGCAGATCGTCGTACGCGGCCACCCGGTCCACCGCCCGGCTCAGCCGGCCGTCCACGTCGACGAACCAGCGGTGCAACGTACGCGGCGGGCCGTCGGCGCCATCCGCGTCGAGCAGCGTCCGCATCGGCGCCTGCAACGGCAGGACCGCCCGCTTGAACTCCACCACCTCCCGTTTGAGCTGGTAGATGTGCTGGATGTCGGCGGAGCGGTCGCGGGCGAACACCGCCTCCTCGACCCGCTCCAGGTCCCGCTCCACGTGCCCGGCCACCTCCAGGTAGGAGTCGACCATCCGGGCGCAGACCGCGTACGCGACCGCCCACGGGCCGGCGGCCAGCAGCGCGGGGCGGCGTTCGATGTCGGCCCGTACGCTGCGCAGCGCCCCGGCGGCGCCGTGCCGCACGGTGATGGCGAACCGGTCGCCGAGCAGCACCATCACATCGCCGGTGTCGATCACCTCGGAGGTGTCGGTCAGCTCGTCGTGTTCGACGTACCCGGCGGTGCGCAGCACCAGCAGCGTCACCGACCCGTGGCGTTGCACGGTGGGCCGGTGCCCGTCGGCGAGCGCCTGCTCGACGGTCAGCTCGTCGAGGCCGAAGGTCCGGCCCACCGCGGCGAGCACCGCCGGGCCCGGGTCGTGCAGGCCCAACCAGACGAAGGCGTCGCGACCGCGCCGGACCCGGGTGTACGCGTCGGCGTAGTGCGGGCGGCCGGGCTCTCGTCGTCCGTTGACGTAGACGGCGCAGTCGACCACGGCGTCCGGGTTGGATCGACGCGGTGCGGGGGAGTCGCCCTCGACCCGTCCGAGCAGTCGACGAGCCAGCGCGCGTACGCCGCCACCGGCCCGGTCCCCTACCGCTCCCTCGTCCACCACCACGTGCCTCCCCGACGTCGACGCACCGCCCCGGTCACGATGCCCGCAGGGATGGTGTCACCGCATTCTGCCGAGCCGGGTCCGGCGCCCGACAGCGGGGCGGCGGGTGGTTTCAGGCGGTGCGGGAGGCGAAGACGACGACGTTGTCGACGTAGTTGCCGGTGGCGGCGTCGAACCGTCCGCCGCAGGTGATCAGGCGCAGCCCGGCGGCGTCCGCCGAGCCGTACACCAGCGTGGTGGGGAAACGGTCCTTGGGGTACGCGCGCACGTCGTCCACGGTGAACGTCGTGATCGACGCGTCGGCGCGGGTGATCCGGATCTCCTGGCCGGCGCGCAGGCGGCCGAGGTCGAAGAAGACCGCCGGGCCGGTCGGGGAGTCGACATGTCCGACCAGGACGGCGTTGCCCGTCTCGCCGGGACTGACCCCGTGCCGGTACCAGCCGGCGAGCTGGGGCCGGTTCAGGGGCGGCACCTCCAGCACCCCGGCGGCGTCCGCGCCGACCGGGACGATCTCGGCGCCTACACCGATGGCCGGGATCTGCACCCGCACCGGCGCGGCGCGCGGCAGTGGCGCCAGGTCCGGTGCGGGGTGGGTGCGAGTCGGCGCGTCGGCCGGTGGTCGTGGGGGCCGGGCCGGGTCGGCCGTGAGGCCGACGGTGATCAGTCCCAGCCCGGTGACGCCGAGCAGGGCGACCACGGCCGGCAGGGTCCGCCGCCACCACACGTGCCTACCTCCGTACGGGATGGTCGGGGTGCCGCGCCGGTTGGCGCGGGCACCCGTCCTCAGGGATGGAGCGGGTCGCCGGTCAGGCGACGGCGGACACCGGACGGCGCCGGCGGAACAGAACCACCGCGCCGGCGACGGCGGTGCCGAGCAGCGTGCCGCCGGCGGCGAGGGCGCCGGTCTCGCGGCTGTCGCCGCCGGAGCCGGCTGGTGCGCCACCGATCGGGGTGACGGTGAACGTGGCGCTGCCGGCTGAGCTGCCGTCGCCGCAGGTGGCGGCCACGGTGTACGTGCCCAGGGTGAACCCGGCGGTGAAGAGTTCGGCGCTCAGGCCGCCGCCGGCGGCGGCCGTGGTGGACCGGACGTTCTGGTCGCGGTTGGGGCCGGTGACGCGGAAGAGGGCGTCACCCGACTTCGGGTTGCAGGTCGTCGCGGTGAGCACGACGGTCCCACCGACCGGGGTGGTGGCCGGTGACACGGTGGTGTCGGCCAGCGCGGCGCCTGGCAGCAGGAGCGTGCCGAGGCCCACGCCGAGCGCCGCTGAGCAGAGTGCTGTTGAGACCTTCATACGCGTCTTCCCTCACTTTTCGTCCGCTGACTGCGTGGGACGTCGTTCGGGTGGCCAACTCCGTGACTAGCACCGGTGTGCCCAACACTAGGTGGGTTGGGACCCCGATCCGGTGAAAATGAGAAATCCTCGTTGCCGTCACGTGTCTTCCCGAAGGCGGGGAGAGCTGCGGAAAGGCCCGGACGGTCCGACCGGCCCCGGTGCTCCGATCGATGTCTCCTCCGGTCGAGCGGTCGTCGCTGAGCCGATGGCGAGGTATTGCCAGCGGCGGCGGAAATGCACCCCGCGAACCGGCGCGGCGTCGGCGGGCGTCGGTGGGCGCTCTCCGGCGCCGCTCGCGCCGCCGCACGCTTTCCAAGATCCGCACAAGAACAGGGATCTAGGTGCCTCTTGCGTTCCGGAGGCCACTACATCCCTGTTTTTGCGCGGATCTTGACCGAGGTGCGTCGGGTGCGCTCCGGTCAGCCGGCGCTATCCGCGTCAGCCGGACGGCCATCCCCCTGGGGCCAGGGGAGACGCTGGTAGGTTCGCTGGCCGTGACACGGGACGCGGGAGCTGGTCTGGGAACGGTGTTCGTCCGGCTCTGGGCGGCCAGCACGCTCTCGGCCCTGGGCAGCGGCCTGGCCACCGTCGCCGCCCCGCTCTTCGTCGCGTCGCGTACCGACGACCCGCTCGTGGTCGCCGCGGCGTCCGCGGTGGCCTGGCTGCCGTGGTTGCTCTTCGCCCTGCCCGGCGGGGTGCTGGCGGACCGGATGGACCGCCGCCGCCTCATGATCGTCATCGACCTGGTCCGGGTGGTCGCGCTCGCCGTCCTGGCCACGGCGATCCTGACCGGCCGAGGTGGGGTGGCGCTGCTGTACGCGGTGCTGTTCGTGGTCAACACCGGTGAGATCGTGTTCCGCGCGGCCAGCCAGGCCATGCTGCCGACCGTGGTGCCACGGCACCGTCTGGAACGCGCCAACGGCTGGCTCGGCGGCGGCGCCACCCTCATGCACAGCATGCTGGCCGGCCCGCTCGGCGGCTTCCTGTTCGCGCTCTCGGCGGGCAGCCCGTTCCTCGTCAACGCCGTCACGTACGCCCTCAGCGCCGTGCTGGTGGCGCTCATCGGCGGGGACTTCCGGGCCGTGGCCACCGACGCGCACGAACGCCTCCCCCGCTCGATGGGCAGAGAGATCCTCGAAGGGCTGCGCTTCCTCGCGCACCAGCGGTTGCTGCGCACGATGGCCGTGCTCATCGGCCTGCTCAACGTGACCCTCACCGCCGCGCTCGCGGTGCTGGTGCTGCTCGCCGGCGAGCGGCTACGGCTCGGGTCCGTCGGCTACGGCCTGCTGTTCACCTGCATCGCCGTCGGCGGAGTGCTCGGTGCCCTGCTCGGCGACCGGCTCATCGCCTGGGTCACCGCCACCTGGACGATCCGGATCGGCCTGCTCATCGAGGCGGGGCTGCACCTGGCGTTGGCCGCGTCGCGCAGCACGGTCGTGGTCGGCTTCGCGCTCTTCGCCTTCGGCCTGCACAGCGCGCTGTGGAACATCGTGGCGAACTCACTGCGCCAACGACTCACCCCACCGACGTTGCAGGGCCGGGTGGCCAGCACGACCCTCTTCGTGGCGGCGGGCGGCAACTGCGTGGGTGCGCTGCTCGGCGGGCTGCTCGCCGCCCGGTTCGGCATCACCGCGCCGTACTGGGTCGGGTTGGTCGTGGCGATCGGTGTCTCGGCCGCCACCTGGCGGGTCTTCAACCGCGCGGCGGTGGCGCGCGCCTACGCCGACCCGCCCCCGGTCGAGCAGTCGCCGGCTCCGGTGGCCTGAGCGCCGCTCCAACGCGTCGGGTGGCAGCGCGTGGGCGGGCCCGGTCGTGTGGCAGCGTGGTGCGGGTGACCGACTCCGCGCCGCTCGACGTCGACCTCGCGCTGCTCGGCGGCGGCGGCGCCGCGTCGCTGCTGCTCGCCGCGTTGGACCGGCACGGCGTCCGCGACCTGCGGATCGCCATCGTCGACCCGGTGCGCCGACGCGGCCAGGACCGCACGTGGGCCTTCTGGGGCAGCCCGGACCCCGACCTGGACCCGCTGCTCAGCGCGAGCTGGCAGCAGGTCGAGGTGACCACGCCCGCGCGGCGCCGCGTCCTGGACCTGACCCCGCTGCGGTACGCCATGCTCCGCTCCGGCCCGGTCTACGACCGGGCTGCCGACGCCGAGCGCCGCCTGCGCGCCACCCGGATCGTCGCGCCCGCCGAGACGGTGACCGACGACCGCACCCGCGTGGTGGTCCGCGTCGGCGACGGGTCTGTCGTGCGGGCCGGCTGGGTGCTCGACTCGCGCCCCCGCCCACCGGCGCGAGCGGGACGCACGACCTGGTTGCAGCACTTTCGGGGCTGGTGGCTGGAGGCCGACCGGCCCGTCTTCGACCCGCAGCGGGCGGTGCTGATGGATTTCCGCACCCCGCAGCCGCCCCGGGGCGTCTCGTTCGGGTACGTGCTGCCGGTCGGCGACCGCTACGCCCTGGTCGAGTACACCGAGTTCTCCCCGGGCCTGCTCACCGACGCCGGGTACGACGCGGCGCTGACCGCGTACCGGGACCTGCTCGGGTTGGACCCGGCCGGGCTGCGGGTGCGCGAGGTGGAGAACGGGGTGATCCCGATGACCGACGCGCCGTTCCCGGCCCGACCCACGCCCCGGGTGGTCCGCCTCGGCACGGCCGGCGGAGCGACCCGCCCCTCCACCGGGTTCACCTTCTCCGCCATGTACCGCCAGGCCGATCAGGTGGCCCGCGCGCTCGCCGCCGGCCGGCCGCCGGTGCCGGAGCCCGCGTACCCCCGCCGGCATCGCTGGATGGACGCGGTGGCGCTACGCGCGCTGGACCGGGGCGGGGTCGGTGGTCCGGAGTTCTTCGACCGGCTCTTCGACCGCAATCCGGCCGAGCGCGTGCTGCGCTTCCTCGACGGGGTCACCAGCCCGGCCGAGGAGGTCGCGGTCATGAACTCCACCCGCCTGCTGCCGATGATCGCCGCAACGGCCGGCGACGCGACGCAGCGCCTGCGCGACCGGCTCCGCCCCACCCGGCCCGCGCCTGCCGTCCCGGCGGCCGTGGTGGGCGTCGCGCCGGAGGCGCCGCCCGGCTGACCCGGGCAGGTCAGCGCCGGGCCGTCACCGCGCGGCCGGTCCTCGGTCGCCGAGCAGGCGCTCACGCAGCCGGATGGTCAGCGCCTCGTCCACGCCGAGCCGGTCGGTGGCATAGCCGACGACGGAGCCGTACGCGACGGTCAGGTCGGCCAGGAAGTGCCGGATGATCGCCTCCGGCGCCCGCCCGTACCCCGGCCAGCGCAGTTCACGGTCGGGGTTCAGGGCCCGCCAGTCGGCGATGAGACGTTCGGTGGCCACCTCGGTACGCGCGAAGTCGGCGGCGATCTGGTCCTCGTCCACCCCGAGCAGGGCCAGCAGCAGCGCGGCCAGCAGGCCGGTGCGGTCCTTGCCGGAGGCGCAGTGGAAGACCAGCGGCGCGTCAGCGGCGGCGATCACCTCAAGCGCCTGACGCAATTCGGCCACCCCGTCCTCGGCGACCTCGGCGTACCGGTCGGCGAGGTAGCGCCACGGGTCGAGTGCCGGGTCGATGGTCGCCTGGTCGTAGGCGCGGTGCTCGATGCTGAGGTTGTGCCAGGCCAGCCCGTCGACCTCTGGTGCCCGGCCCCGCGCGGCGATCTCCCACGGATACCGCAGGTCGATCACCGTGCGCACACCGAGCGCCTGGAACCGGTCGAGGTCGGTGCCGGTCAGCTTGCCGAGGGAATCCGAGCGGTAGAGCAGGCGCCAGCGCACCGTGCGCCCGTCGTCGGTGCGGTAGCCACCGAGGTCGCGGAAATTGTGCAGACGGTCGAACGCGACGTGCCGGTCCATCCGGCTGACCCTAGCGCCTCCGGCTCGGCGTGGCGGCCCCCCGAGCGGGCAGCGCCGCGTCGCCGCCCGGTAGGTTGCCGGGCATGGTGGACGCGGCGGCCGGCAGGGGCGTGCAGATCTGGACCGACGGGGCGTGCAGCGGCAACCCGGGGCCGGGCGGCTGGGGTGCGCTGCTGCGGTACGGCGACCACGAGCGGGAGCTGTGTGGTGGCGAGGCCACGCCGACCACGAACAACCGGATGGAGCTGATGGCCGCCATCCAGGCGTTGGAGAGCCTGAACCGCCCGGTCACGGTGGAACTGCACACCGACAGCACGTACGTGCGCAACGGCATCACGAGTTGGCTGGCGTCGTGGAAGCGCAACGGTTGGCTGACCGCGGCGAAGCAGCCGGTGAAGAACGCCGACCTGTGGCAGCGGCTGGAGGCGGCCTGCGAGCGGCACGAGGTCACGTGGCTGTGGGTCAAGGGGCACAACGGGCACCCGGAGAACGAGCGCGCCGACAGACTCGCCAACAAGGGCATGACCGAGGCGCGGGGCGCGCTGGCCAGCCGCTGATCCCGGCGTCAGCGGGTCGCGTCCGGATGCCCCGGTAGGTTCGATCCGCCGCCGCTGCCGCCGGACGACCCACCCGCGACTCCCGAGTTGTCGTCCTCGGTCACGATGTCCGGCCGCACGTCGGTGTCGTCCGGGGGTGGGACCTCGGTGTCCGCCTCGACCTGCACCAACGGGACCTGACCGGCCTCGTCCTCGCTGTGCTGCGGGTCGCCCGGCAGCTCACCGTCGCGCTTTCGGTAGCCCACGCCGTGCCCCCCGTCGATGCCGGTCCGCGTCGGCGCTGGCTACCCGGCGTCGTCGCGGCCGAAACCTCGCGGGGTGGCCCCTCGGCGGCGTCGGCCGCGTCGGGCGGGGGCGGCGGACCGTGGTGGTTGGCGTACCGGGGTGAGCGCGAGCGCCGTCCAGTGCGCCGGCCGGGTGAGTGCCGTCGGCAACCCGGTGCGGGTGTCACCGCGCGCGGCGTCCAGCTGGGCCTGGTGCAGGAAGAGGGTGGTCCGCAGGTCCGCGCCGCGCAGATCGGCGCCGCGCAGGTCCGCGCCCGTCACGTCGGCCAGGCTGAGGTCGACGCCCAGCAGGTCGCGCCGACCAGCAGCGCCCCGCGCAGGTTCGCTCGGCGCAGGTCGACCCGGCGCAGGTCGGCCCCGAGCAGGTGGGCGCCCCGGTGGTCGGCGCCTCCGGGCGACCGTGCCGCGTCGCTGGCCCGGGACAGCAGCGGGTTGACGCGGTCACGGTGAGCCGTCAGGTCCACCGCCCGTAGCTGCGCCGGATCGCCGGCGGTGAGCGCCACGGTCTCGGCGCGGGCGCGCTCCAGCTCGACGCGCAACTCGGCCGGCGGGCGCAGCGCCACCGCCTCGGTGAGGTACCAGAGCAGCTCGTGCAGTGGCCGCAGCACGGCGAACGCCTCCGCCATCGCGGGCAGCGTTCCCGGTGCGTCCCGCCAGTTCCGACCACCGAAGGTGACCTGGGCGACCTGCTGCCCGGCGCCGAAGCAGTCGAACACCGTGCAGCCGGGGAAACCGCGCTGCCGCAGCTCGGTGTGGATGCCGCAGCGGTGGTCGGTGCGCAGGTTGGGGCAGGGCTGCCCGGCCGGCTTGTCGATCGCGAAGTCCGACGAACGGGCGAACGCGGGCACCACGCAGCACAGCCCGAAGCAGCGCCCGCAGTCGGCGCGCACCTGCGCCGAGCCGGGCGTCGGTGCGGGGCTGGGCGGCACGGGGACGCTCCTCCTGGCGATCGGACGCGGGTACCACAATTGTTCCGCGCGGCGACCCCGCGGCCGGGCCGGGGGTCACCGTCTACCACCACCGCCCGGTTCCTCCACATCCTGCGGACGTCCGCGGCCGAGCAGGACTGACGGCGCTCAGACCGAACGCCAGTCGTTCGACGTCAGGCTGTTCGCCTGCGGGCCCATCAGCAGCATGCCGCCGTCGACGGGCCAGGACGCCCCGGTGACGTAACTGGCGGCGGGGGAGGCGAGCAGCGCGACCACGGCCGCGACCTCCCGGGCGTCGCCGGGCCGTCCCACCGGCACGCCGGGCCGATCCTGGGTGAACGGGTCGACGTCCTCCTGCCCGGTCATCGGTGTGGCTATCTCGCCCGGGGCTACCGCGTTGACGGTGATCCCGTCGGCGGCCAACTCCTGCGCCATCACCCGGGTCAGCAGGCCCAGGCCGCCCTTGGCCGCGCAGTACGCGGCGGAACCCACCCGGGGCGCGTGCTCGTGCACGCTGGTGATGTTGATGATCCGCCCGCCGGCGCCGGTCGCCCGCATCCGTCGCGCGGCCCGCTGCGCGCACAGAAACGGCGCGTCCAGGTCGACGGCGAGGACCTGTCGCCACTGCTCCCACGCGGTGTCGACGAACGGGGTCGAGGCGCCGGTGCCGGCGTTGTTGACCAGCACGCCGATGCCGCCCAGCCGGTCGGCCAACTCGTCCACCACGGCCGCCCCTTCCGGCAGTCGGGTCAGGTCGACCTCGGCGACCTCGCAGCGCCGCCCGGTGGCGCGGACCTCGGTGGCGGTCCGCTCGGCGCCGTCGGGGTCGCCGTACCAGGTGATGCCGATGTCGAAGCCGTCCGTCGCCAGGGCTACCGCGCAGGCCTTGCCGATGCCGGAGTCCGCGCCGGTGACCACGGCGATCCTCGGGTAGTTCTCGTATCGCTGAGGCATGCCTGCCCAGTACCCCGACCGGGCGGGGCGTACCGTCGCCGGATGCGGATCACCCGGTTCACGCACGCCTGCGTCCGTGTCGAGCACGACGGTGGGGTGCTGGTCGTCGACCCGGGCACCTGGAGCGAGCCGCGCGCCCTGGCCGGTGCGGACGCCGTCCTGGTCACCCACGAGCACACCGACCACGTGGACGTGCTGCGGTTGGCCGGCCTCGGCGTCCCCGTGTACGCCCCCGAGGGCGCACGCCTGCCCGACCTCGCCCCGCTGCCGGTGACCCGGGTCCGCGCGGGGCAGCGCTTCACGGCGGCCGGCATCGAGGTCAGCGCCCACGGTGGCCGGCACGCCGCCATCCACGAGGGTCAGCCCGACTGCCCCAACCTGGGCTACCTGATCGGCGACGGGCTCTACCACCCCGGCGACTCGCTGCACGTGCCGGACGAGCCGGTGCGCACCCTGCTCGTCCCGGCGCAGGGGTCCTGGCTGCGTCTGGACGAGGCGATCCGGTTCGCCCGCGCGGTGGGCGCCGCCGCGTCGTACCCGATCCACGACGCGCAGCTCAACGAGCGTGGCCTGGAGAGCGTCGCCGGCTGGTTCGGCGAGACGATCCCCGGCTACCGCCATCTCGTCCCCGGCGACACCGCCTGACCACTTTCGGGGGATGGATGAGGGGGACACACCGACGTCATGGGAGGTGGCGGTCGCGCTCATATCTGGTGTGGTCTGTGTCACGGTAGCTTCGGCGCACGCCGACGCCCCCGTTGGCGCTCCGAAGGAGAGCGTCCATGTCCACACCGCGCAGAGTCGCCGCAGCCCTCGCCGCCGTCCTCCTGTTGGTCCTGACCGCCGCGACCCCCGCCCTGGCCGCAACCCCGTCCACCAAGCCCCCGGTCGCCGGGTCGCTGGGCACGTACAACGTCTCCGGCGTCTACGTCGCCGGGGTCTCCTCCGGTGGCTACATGGCCACCCAGTTGCACGTCGCCTACTCGTCCCGGATCCGCGGCGCGGCCGTCTTCGCGGCCGGGCCCTACTACTGCTCGCAGAACACCGTCGCGCAGGCGCTGTACGGCTGCGGCGACAACCGGTACCCGACCAACGTGTCCGCCCTGCAGGCGTACACCCGGACCTGGGCGTCGTACGGCTGGGTGGACCCGGTCGGCAACCTCTCCGGTGACCCGGTGTACGTGTTCCACGGCGGCAACGACACCACCGTGAAGAAGTCCGTCACCGACGACCTGGTCCGCTACTACCAGCACTTCGGGGCCAGCGTGCAGTACGACAGCGGTTCCGCGGCCGGCCACTCCTGGGTCACCCCGTACGGGACGCAGGGGTGCACGGCGACCGCGTCGCCGTACCTGAACGACTGCGGCACCGACCCGCAGAACGCCCTGCTGCGCAAGCTGCTCGGTGGGGTGAACGCACCGAACACCGGCGCGCTGGGCGGTACGCTCGTCCGGTTCAGCCAGGACACGTTCGCGGTCAACGGCTGGGCCAACGGGCTGAGCATGGACGCGAACGGCTTCGCGTACGTCCCGTCGGCCTGCGCGGCCGGGCAGTCGTGCCGGCTGCTGGTCGCCCTGCACGGGTGCGCGCAGTCCTCCGGCGCGGTGGGCACGGCCTTCGTCGACCGGGCCAATCTGAACCAGTACGCCGACACCAACAACCTGATCGTCCTCTACCCGCAGGCGGGTACGGCCCTCAGCAACCCGAACGGCTGCTGGGACTGGTGGGGTTACCTCGGCGCGACGAACTTCCCGATCAAGGGCGGCGCGCAGGTGGAGACCATCATGAACATGGTCCGCCGCCTGGACGGCTGAGCGGGCCCGGTCAAGGCGGAGTCAGCCCAGGAACAGCTGGACCAGGACGAGCACGGCGAGCAGCGCCGGCCCGCGTGCGCCCTGCCGCAGCAGGTCGACCGGGATCATCCCGAACGGCGTGTTGACCGTCGCGCGCCGTAGTCGATCGGCGGGCGGGTGGCCGCCCGGAAGGCGGCGGCCACCACTCCGAGCGCCAGCGTCGGCGCCAGCCACGCCGGTCCCGGGTCGATGGTCGGCAGGGTCAGCAGCCACCACACGCCCGCGCCGACCGCCGGCACGACCACGTGGATGCCGCGCAGCAGGGCGTCGCTGCCGCCGAGCGCCCGGCGCAGGCCGGCCGACCGGCTGATCGAGCGCAGCCCGCCGGTCAGCCGCGCGGCGGCGAGGTAGGCGAACACCACCTGCGCGGCGCCGGCCAGCCCGGGCAGGGCGAGCGCGGCAGCGTACTGGACTCCGATCAGGGCCGCCCAGATCAGCAGGGCGCTGGGGTGGCGGCGCAGCCGGCGTACGTCGGCCTGGAGCAGCGCCCACCAGCCCGGGCCGGGCAGGAAACGGCTGCTGCGCACCCGGCCGATCCGGCGCCAGCGGCGGCTCTCCACCAGGCCGGCGAGCAGGCTCGGGTCGAGCAGGATCGTGGCCGTGGCGGCGGCGTTGGCGAACTGCGCGCCGGTGGTCAGGGTGGCCCGGTCGACCCGGGGCAGCGCCCGTACCGCGAGGATCGTGCCGGCGACCGCGAGGGGTACCCCGACGGCGACCAGCGCGACCGTCGGTGTCGACGCCGGCCGGGGCAGCCCGTCGCCGAGGCGACCGGTGAGGACCACGAGGGCGGTGATGACGGCGGCGGCCACCATCGGGACGGCCCCGGCCAGGGTCGGCCACCGCCGCCCCGCCCGGCTGCTCTG
>NZ_JAEVHM010000064.1 GCF_016802865.1 Micromonospora parastrephiae
CGGCCCGGGTTACCCGCCACCGCCCGGCCCGTTTCCGCCGGCCGGGCCGACGCCGGGCCGCCGGCTGGCCCGTGGGGTCCGCCGATGCCCGGTGGGTACGGCGCGCCGCCCGGGCCACCGGCGAAGAGGTCCGGCGGGAAGATCGCCCTGATCATCGGCCTGGTGGTGGTGCTCCTGCTCTGCCCGTGTCTCGGTCTGGCCGGTTGGGCGATCTGGAAGGCCGCCGACGCCGGTAGCGACGCCACGCCCACCCCGTCGGCGAGGGCGAGCGCGCCGGTCGTCCCGCCCGCGCTGCCCAGCGGCGTGCCGTCCCCGAGTGAGGACGAGGACGAGTTCGCCAAGGGTGACTGCGTGGTGAACGACGGCACCGAGGATGACGCGGAGCTGCGCAAGGTGTCCTGCGCTCCGGGCACGTACCAGGTTCTGCTGCGAATTCCGGCGACCACCGACGGGGATCGGTGCGAGACGCTCGCGCCGCAGGCCACCGCCAACTATGTGCACGACAACTCGATCGACCTGTTCGACTACGTGCTCTGCCTGAAGAAGCAGTAGTCGGTAGGCAAAACTAGGGCTGTCTAGCGTGGATGCTAGACAGCCCTAGTTTGTTGTCGACGGATCCCGACACGCCGGTAACCCCATCTATCCATGTCTAGCCCCCGAGCTAGATGGCCCGATACTGTGCGATGCGTGGATCCGGTCCGCAACCCGTACGCACCGGGCGCCGGCCAGCGCCCGCCCGAACTCGCCGGGCGGGGGCGGGAGCTGGACGTCTTCGACATCGTGCTGGAGCGCATCGCCCGCGGCCGACCCGAACGCAGCCTGATGCTCACCGGGCTACGGGGCGTCGGCAAGACCGTTCTGCTGAACACCCTCCGGTCGCAGGCGATCAACCGGCTCTGGGGCAGCGGCAAGATCGAGGCCCGACCGGACCAGTCGCTGCGTCGCCCGGTCGCCGCCGCGCTGCACATGGCGGTCCGGGAGCTCGCCCCCCGCCACCGCGCGCCGGACCGGATCGACGCCTTCCTCGGCGTCCTCAAGGCATTCGCCCAGCGGTCCGCCCCG
Source organism: Micromonospora parastrephiae (assembly GCF_016802865.1). GTDB lineage: Bacteria > Actinomycetota > Actinomycetes > Mycobacteriales > Micromonosporaceae > Micromonospora > Micromonospora parastrephiae. The sequence goes on from NZ_JAEVHM010000064.1 coordinate 1,063, forward strand.
ACCGGTCGGGCCGGCGCGTCCCCCAAGCTGCGGGACCGGTGGCAGCCCGGCATCGACGTGCCCGCCGCCAGCGGCCGGGCCGACTCCGGCGACATCGAGATCGACCTGGTCGAACTGCTCAGCGACGCCGCCGCCGTGGCCAGCGACGTGGGCACCGGCATCGCCATCTTCATCGACGAGATGCAGGACCTCGGCCCGGAGGACGTCTCGGCGCTCTGCGCCGCCTGCCACGAGCTGTCCCAGCTCGGCGCGCCACTCATCGTCGTCGGCGCCGGCCTGCCGCACCTGCCGGCCGTGCTCAGCGCCGCCAAGTCGTACTCCGAACGGCTGTTCCGCTACCAGCGCATCGACCGGCTCGACCGGATCGCCGCCGACCAGGCCCTCTGCGCACCGGCGGAGCGGGAGGACGTGGAGTACGAGCAGAAGGCGCTCGACCTGCTCTACGAGAAGTCCGGCGGCTACCCGTACTTCGTCCAGGCGTACGGGAAGGCGACCTGGGACCACGCGCCCCGCTCACCGATCACCGCCGCCGACGTGCGGGTCGCCGCACCGGAGGCGGAGGCCGAGCTGGCGGTCGGATTCTTCGGCTCCCGGTTCGAGCGGGCCACCCCCGCCGAACGTGAGTACATGCGGGCGATGGCCACGTTGTCCCTGGTCGAGGGCGAGTCCGGCGGCGCGGTCCGCGACGACATGGATGCCGCGGTGCCGACAGCGGAGATCGCCCGAGCCCTCGGCCGCAAGCCGGCCAGCCTGTCACCGGCCCGGGACGCGCTGATCAAGAAGGGGCTGATTTACTCCGGCGAGCGGGGCACGGTCGCGTTCACCGTCCCGCACTTCGGCCGGTACCTGCGCACCCAGCCGGCCTGACCGGGTCGATCAGACCCGGGACCAGGGCGCGGGAAAGAGCACCTCGCCGCGGGGCGGCGGCCCCTCCTCGCTGGTGGACGGCGGCAGGACCAGCGCCTGCCAGGGCTCACCGAGGCCGGCCCACGGGCTGGTCAACCCCAGGTCGCCGGCCGGACCGAAGCCGAACCGACGGTAGAAGGCCGGATCGCCGAGGACCACCACCAGACGCTCGCCCAGCTCGGTGGCGGCGTCCAGAGCGGCCTGCACGACTGCCGTTCCGTGCCCGACACGCTGCCGGTGCGGCGCCACCGCCACCGGACCGAACGCCAGGGCGGGCGCGTCGACTCCCCGGTCCGGTCGCACCCGTACCCGGGTGAGCAGGGCGTACCCGACCACCTCGCCCCCGTACTCGGCGATCATGGCCAGCTCCGGCAGCCAGGCGTCGGTGCCGCGCAACTCGTCGACCAGGACCACCTCCGGCGGCGTCGTCACGTCCGGGCGGGCGAACGCGGCGGCCAACACCCGACGTACCGGCCCGGCGTCGGCCGGGTCCTCGGGTCTCAGCCGCAGCGTGGTCACCCGCGCGACGTTACCCGTCACCGCCCGTTCATCAGCGATGGTCGCTCGAATCGGCGTGGCGACGTGCACGGCCACCGATTCGGATCCGCCGGTTGCCGGGGTAGGAAAGGCCGCGACGGGGTATGACTGATCCATGACGCCCGTACGCTCCCTCGCTCGCGCCATGCTGAGCGGCATCTTCGTGGTCAGCGGATACCGCAACCTCCGCGCGCCGCAGCGGCTGGCCCAGAAGGCCGCGCCGGTGACCGACCGGGCGGCGCCGCTGCTGCGGAGGGTGCACCCCAGCTTCCCCACCGAGACCGAGCAGCTGATCCGGCTCAACGCGGCGGTGCAGCTCGGCGCCGGGCTGATGCTCGCCACCGGGCGGCTCACCCGGCCGGCCGCCCTGGTCCTCGCCGGCACGATCGTGCCGACGACCATCGCCGGGCATCCCTTCTGGAATCAGGAAGACGACGCGGCCACTCGCGACACCAACAAGGTCCACTTCCTGAAGAACCTGGGGCTTCTCGGCGGGCTGCTGCTCGCCGCGGCCGACACCGGAGGCAAGCCGGGTCTGCGGTGGCGGACGGGCCACCGCATCGGCCACTCTCGACGTTCGGTGCAGCGCGCCGTCCGTACCGCCCGTCGGGAGGCCCGGATCGCCGTCCGATCCGCCTCCACCGCGCGTCGCCTCCCCGGCTGACCTGCGTCGATCTGCCTCGGTGCCACCCCCACACCCCGCTAAGGCCACGAATTACCTGAACCACCCGGTAGGCGTTAACGCGGTGGAAATGTCAAAAACATGTGTGGGATCGGACACGGTCGCATAACGCGGGAGGCACTGACGTGAGGCGCCGTTCTAGGCTCCGTGCAGGACCTGGACGGGTAGGACGACCTTGGTACGGGGGTGGCCACGCCATGCCGACGGCTGTCGGTAGACGGGCGGACCGCCTCGCCCCAATCCAACGCGTGACGCGCGGGATCGATCGCAGGAAAGTCGTACGTGGCGCCATCGTGGCTGCCGTCGCCTATGCCGCATGGCTCGCCATCGGCACCTTCGGGCGTCCGTACAACTTCTTCGACATGAAGATCTACCACGGCGCCGTGGTGTGGTGGGCGAGCGGTCACGAGCTCTACGAGTTCATCGCGCCCGGCACCACACTCGGGTTCACCTACCCCCCGTTCGCCGGGCTGGTCATGCTGCCGATGGCGCAGCTGCCGATCGACGCCGCCGGGATGGTGAACGCTCTCGCGAGCATCGCCGCGCTGGCCCTGGTGCTGGCCGGACTGCTCCGGCCCATCGTGGACCGGCTGGCCTGGCCACTGTGGTTCACCGTGGCCGTGGCGGTGCCGCTCGCGGTCGCCATCGAACCGGGCCGGGAGACCCTCGGCTACGGCCAGGTCAACATCCTGCTGTTCGCGTTGATCATGGCCGACCTGATCGGGCTGCGCTGGCGTTCCCGCCGGGGCACCCACTACGCCGCGACGGACGGCCCGCTGCTCCGCTTCGTCTACGGCGGCGCCTGGGCGGGCGCCGGTATCGGTCTCGCCACCGCGGTCAAGCTCACCCCGGCGCTGTTCATCGCCTACCTGCTGATCACCCGCCAGTGGCGGGTGGCGGCCACCGCCATCGGCACCACGATCGGCGTGACCCTGGGTACGTTCGCGATCGTCGGCGACGAGTCGCGGACGTACTTCGGCAGCGTGCTCTGGCAGACCGAGCGCGTCGGCGCGGCGGACATGACGCCGAACCAGTCGCTCGCCGGTCTGCTGGCCCGGCTGTACGACTCGATCGAGACCCCAGGGCTGCTCTGGTTCTCCTTCTCGGTGCTCATCCTGGCGCTCGGCCTGTCCCGGGCGGCCAGTTCCCGCGCCGACGGTGACGAGCTGACCGCGTTCACGCTGGTCGGCCTGACCGCCAACGTGATCAGCCCGATCTCCTGGACGCACCACCTGGTCTGGGTCATCCCCGCGATCATCGTGCTGGCCGACGCCGCCGTGCGCCGTCGGGAGGCGAGCCGGGGAGTGGCGCAGCGCGTCGGTCAGGGCCAGGCGTTCGGTGGGTTCCCCGGGCTCAACGGGCTCCGTGCGCCGATCTGGTATCCCACGCTGACCGGGCTGCGGCACGGCGTCGCCGCGATCGGGCTCTACCTGCTCTTCCTGATCTCACCGATCTGGCCGTACGAGCACCAGCTACCCGAGATGTCGCACTACCAGGACGGTCTGTTCGGCGCGCTGATGGAGAACTCACTCGCGCTGGCGTTGATCGTGCTGGTCGCCGCACTGCCCTGGCGGCCGGGTGCCGAGCCGGCGTTCTACGGCGACCGGCTCGCCCGAGCCGTGGTGGTCAACGGCCGCCGCTGAACCGTCAGGGGCAGTTGACCCATTCCTCGGTGCCGTCGGCGAAGACCTGCCGCTTCCAGATCGGCAGCCGGGCCTTGGCCTCGTCGACGAGCCGGGCACACGCGGCGAAGGCCGCCGCGCGGTGCGCGGTGCTCACCGCGGCGACCAGCGCCACGTCGCCGATCGCCAGCGGCCCGACGCGGTGCGAGACCGCCACCGCGTAGACGTCGGGGTCGGCCGCGATCTCGGCGGCCACCTCGCGCAGCACCTGCACGGCGCTCGGGTGCCCCTCGTACTCCAGGCTCACCACCTGACGGCCGTGGTCGTGGTCGCGGACCACGCCCTGAAAGGAGACCACAGCGCCGGCCCTGCGGTCGGCGACGGCCGCCTCGTGCGCGGCGAGGTCGAGCGGCTGCTCGGTCACCTCGCCGAAGGTGATGGCCGGCGCGGTCATGACGCACGCTCCCCGGGCAGCAGCGGCAATGGCACGATCGGCACCCGGTCGCCCGGTGCACCGCTGGTGCCCGGACGGATGACGGCGAAACCGTCCGCGCCGGCCAGCCCGCGTAGCATCGCCGAGCCGACGTGTCGCACCGGGAACGCGGCGCCGGCGGCCCGGTCCACCCGGACCAGCGCCAGATGAGTGTGGTCACCGCGACCCGGCACCGCCTCGGCCAGTGTGACCTGCGGCAGGACCGGCATCGGGCGGCCCTGGAGGCCGGCGAGCAGCGGGGCGACCAGCGACACCAACGCGACGATCGCGGACTGCGGGTTACCCGGCAGCCCGGCCACGAAGCGGATCCGCCCGTCGTGACCGACCACGCGGGCCAGCAGCATCGGGAAGCCCGGCCGGACGGCCACCGTGTTGACCACGTAGTCGGCGCCGAGCGTCTCCAACGTCGGGTGCAGATGGTCGACCGGGCCGTGCATCGTGCCGCCCGTGGTGCAGACCAGGTCGGCGCCGGCCAGGGCAGCGCGCAGGGCGGCCACGTGCGCGGGCAGCGTGTCGGCCACCGGGCCGACCACGTCGGTGGGACGCACCTGGCAGCCGTACCGGCGCAGCCACGCCGGCACCGCCGGGCCCAGCGCGTCCCGGACCCGACCGGCCGCGGGCGGCCCCGCGGTGAGCAGTTCGTCGCCGAACACCAGCAGCGCGGCGCGCGGCGCCCGCCGGACCCGCAGCGTGTCGTGCCCGCAGGAGGCCGCCAGGCCGATCACCGCCGGGTCGACCGGCGTGCCGACCGGCAACAGCTCCTCATCGGCGTACGCCTCCTCGCCCGGCTGCCGCCACTCCGGCGTCGACCGGGGAGTGCCGCTGACCAGGCCGTCGGCGATGCTCGACTCTTCCACGCGCAGCACGGCGGTGGCGCCCTCGGGCACCATGGCGCCGGTCGCGATCTCGACGGTCGTGCTGTCCTCGGTGAGCGGCGCGGGGGTGTTGCCGGCCAGCACCCGACCGACGACGCGCCACGGGCCGACGCCGCGCACCGCCCAGCCGTCCACGCTGGAGGTGGGGAAGGCGGGCAGGTCGGTGCGGGTGGTCAACGGCTCTGCCAGGGTCGACCCGTCGGTGTCGACCAGCGGTCGGGCGACGATGGGGAGCGCGGCGGCCAGGCCGACCGCGTACACCCGGGATCGCGCCTCCTCCCAGCCGGCCGGCGGGGGTGCGGCGACCTGGTCCGCGGTTGGTGCCGTTTCCGTACTCACCGGCCGAGCCTATCGGCACGCGCCGACACCCGCCGGTGCCTGGCGCGACCGGTCGGTGGCAGCCGCCGCGAGGCGGTCGGTGGCAGCCGCCGCGGCGCGGTCAGTGGTCGCCCCCGCGAAGCTGATCGACGGTGTGCCCGAGGATCGGGCCGAGCACGGCCAACCCGTCGCGCGCACCACCCGTCGAGCCGGGCAGGTTGACCACCAGCATCCGGCCGGCCACCCCGGCCAGCCCTCGGGACAGCACCGAGGTGGGCACCCGGTCGCGGCTGTGGGCGCGGACGGCCTCGGCGATGCCGGGGATCTCGTAGTCGAGCAGACCTCGGGTCACGTCCGGCGTCCGGTCCGTCGGGGTGACCCCGGTGCCGCCGCTGGTCAGCACCACGTCGACGCCGTCGGCGAGGGCTGCCCGCAGGGCCGCGCCGACCGGCTCACCGTCGGGCACCACGACCGGCTCGTCGACCTCGCAGCCCAGCTCACGCAGGCCGGCGACGAGCAGCGGCCCGCTGGTGTCGGCGTAGACACCGGCCGCGGCCCGGTTGGACGCGACGACGACCCGGGCGCGGATCACGGCCGGTCCTCCGGTCGGACCCACTCGCCGGTCTTGCCGCCCTCCTTGCGCAGCACCCGGACCGCCTCCACGGAGGCCGCGGGGTCGACCGCCTTGACCATGTCGATCAGGGCGAGACCGGCGACGGCAACCGCGGTGAGCGCCTCCATCTCGACCCCCGTCCGGTCGGCCGTGCGGGCGGTGGCCGTGATCTCCACGGTGTCGGCGGTCAGCAGCAGATCGACGGTGACGCCGTGCAGGGCGATCGGGTGGCAGAGCGGGATCAGATCCGGGGTGCGCTTCGCGCCCATGATCCCGGCCAGCCGGCCGACCGCCAGCGCGTCACCCTTGGGCAACCCGTCGCGGTGCAGCAGGTCGATGACCTCGGGGGTGGTGCGCACGCGGCCACCCGCGACGGCCAGCCGGCCGCTCACCGGCTTGGCGGAGACGTCGACCATGCGGGCCGCACCGGCGCGGTCGACGTGGCTGAGCTGGGCGGGTTCGGTCACAGCGTGAGCCTATCGGTGCGGTACGACGAACGAGCGATGGCCGACTGCCGGCCCCGGACCGGCCGACGCTCCGTCTTCGAGAAAGCCGATAGCCGTTCGCTGGCGCGCGATAACCCCTGGCCGGGCGGTAAAGCCTCGAAGGCTCCGCATGAATTCGCGGCATAGGCCCGCGCATTCGCCACAGCGGACCGGTCCGGTCGCAGCTCCACTAGCCGCCACGGATGAACCCCCAGCATCGCGAAGATTGCCTGCTGTTTCGGCGTACCCATCTGCAAAGTGCGGGAGGGCAGTTGCACCACGATGCCGCCGAGAACCCGAATCCCGCCCCGCCTCAACGATGGCGGCGTATCCGATCGGTCACACAACGAAGCCCCCGGTCGCTCACTCACCTCGGCACCGTCGCCGGCCTTAGGCTCAGTTGCAATGGCCTGGTCCTGGAGCCCTGCTCACGAACGACCCGACCCACCTCGGTACGGGGGCCGAAGCGCGGATGAAGCAGCACGCGTGCTTAACGACACTGATTGCAGCCTGCAAGGCACGGCATCAATGGTTACGCTCACCCGCGCCTCTGCCGCGAAAGGTTGAGCGCTCCGCTCAGGCGTGCGGACAGAAAGTGACAAATCCGCTTCAGCTTGGCTAATGTTGCGCATACCGACATTAATTGTTCCATCTTGCGCATGACCTCTCCTACTCTCGGCCCTACGAACGAATGGCGCCCGGTGGGCGTCACGTAGCGGCAAGGGGGTCGAACGATGCGCAACAGCACCGAGTGGGACTAGTACCAGCTTCAGCCCGATGCAGATCCTCGACGCTGAAGGGGTGTCAGATGCGTAGCACCGAATGGGACTGAATCCTTATCACCACGGCGACGCCGGAGTACGCTGCCCGTCAGCGGACATCCACGGTGGGTTACGGGTGAGGTCGAGTGAGCCGGACGACGCGTCGTCACAGGGACACCGATCCACGCCTGCTCACCCTCGTCGGAGCACTGGTGGCGGTGGCGACAGCCGTCGTCGTAGCCGCATCCCTGGCGACGACACGCAACGTGCCGGACAGCGCGGGCGAAGTCTCGACGGTCGTCGCGCTCATCCTGATGATCGCTTTGGGAGCGGTCGTCAAGGCACGGCTCCGCATCAGGTCGACGACCTTCTCGTTCGCCTGGGTGGAGACGGCCATCGTCCTCGGGCTCGCCCTTGCTCCACCGCCCTGGGTGATCCTGTCCACCGGCGTCGGCATCGCCTGTGTCTCGCTCCTCAACCGGTTGACCGCGATCAAAGCGGCGTTCGGTATCGCCAAGCACACCCTCGTGGCCGGCGGCGCGACCATGGTGGTCATGCTCCTCGGCGAGCGTTGGCCGCCAGAGGGCCTGTGGGACCTGCTCCTCCTGCTCGGGGCGGTGTACCTCACCGCCGCGGTGCTCGACGACGTGTTGGCCATTCCGGTCATCGCGCTCGCGTCGGGCACCCGGATCGTCCGGCAGTTCCGTAACCACTTCGATCTCCGGCTCGCCGGCTTCGCCGTCCGATTCGTCGTGGCAGTCTTCACCCTGCTCATCCTTCGCGCGGATCAACGTCTCCTGCTGGCCGTCCCACCCCTCGTCCTGAGCCTGCACCTCGCCTACTCGGCGCGTATCCGCGGCCGCACCGAGCAGCAGGCGTGGCAACGACTCGCCCGCACCACCGACGCGCTCAACGTGGTCGACCTCGACGAGGTCCTCACCACCGCCGTCACCCAGGCCGCCGAGCTGTTCTCCGCCGACGAGGTCGAGATCGAGCTGCGCGACGGCGGCCGGACCGTACGCGGCGGCACCGGCGGCATCACCTTCGACGGCTCCAGCGGCACACCCACCGAGGTGGACGCCACCATCGTCCCGGCCCCGCTGGAGGGCCACGACCGCTCCGTCGACGTCGGCGTGCTGCGGCTGCGCTTCCGTGGGCCGGTGCAGCTCTCCGAACGGGAGCAGTACACGCTGCGGACCTTCGCGTCCGCGCTCTGCACCGCCGTCCGCAACGCCCAGGCGTACGCCGAGCTGGCCCGGGTGGCCGACGAGCACGCGTACGCCGCCACGCACGACGCGCTCACCGACCTGGCCAACCGTCGGCACCTGCTGGACCAGGGCACCGAGCAGTTGAGCACTCGGCACGCCGACGGGGTGACCGCGCTGGTGCTGATCGACCTCAACCACTTCAAGGAAGTCAACGACACGCTCGGGCACGCCGCCGGCGACCAGGTGCTGGTGCAGGTCGCCAACCGGTTGAGCAGAGCCGCCCAGCCCAGCGATCTCGTGGCGCGCCTCGGCGGCGACGAGTTCGCCGTACTCCTGCGCGGGCTGCCGGCCCCGGCTGTGGCCGCGCATCGGGCGGAGACGCTGCTCGCCGCCCTGCACGAGCCGTTCGAGCTGGACGGCATGCGGATCAGCGTCGAGGCCAGCGGCGGGATCTCCGTCGCCCCGACCAGCGGCGGCATGGCCGAGCTGCTGCGCCGCGCCGACGTGGCGATGTACCAGGCGAAGCGCGCGGGGCAACGGACCTCCACGTACGCACCGGCCCGGGACACCGCCGACCTGGGCCGCCTCACCCTCGGCGGTGACCTGCCGCGGGCAGTCGAGGACCACGAGTTCGTCGTCAACTTCCAACCGATCGTCGACCTGGGCACCGGCGAGGTGACCAGCGCGGAGGCCCTGGCCCGCTGGCACCACCCCACCCACGGCATGATCGACCCACTGCGGTTCCTGGAGGCGGTGGAGCGCTCCGGCCTGCTGCCGGCGTTCGCCGAGGCGATCCTCGACCAGGCGCTGACCGCGGCGGGCAGCTGGCGCGACGCCGGCTTCGACGTACCGGTCGCCGTCAACGTGTCCCCGCGCAGCCTGCTCGACGCGCGTTTCCCGGGCTCGGTGCTGGCCCGCCTGCGCGCCCACGACCTCCCACCGGACCGGCTGGTGCTGGAGCTGACCGAGACCCTGACGCTCAGTCAGCTCGACGTCGTCGACCAGGTGCTGAGCCGGCTCCGCGAGGAGGGCGTCCGGCTGGCATTGGACGACTTCGGCACCGGCTACTCCTCCCTCTCCCTGCTCTCCCGGATCCCCGTGCACGAACTGAAGATCGACCGCAGCTTCGTCACGACGATGGAGAGCTCGGCCGAGGCCGCCGCCGTCATCCGTTCCACCCTCGACCTGGGTCGCAGCCTCCACCTGGACGTGGTCGCCGAGGGGGTGGAGAGCGAGCCCCAGCGCCGCGCCCTCTGGGAGCTGGGCTGCGTCGCCGGCCAGGGACACCTGTTCGCCCGGCCGATGCCGGCCGGCACCCTCCTCGCGGCCCTGCAACGCGGCTCGGGCGGCCGCCCGGGCACCCTGGCCGCACCGCTGCACGACGCCGGCGCGGTGATCCGGCTGAACCAGAACCGCCGTCAGGCCGGCCGCACCCGGCTCCCGCACCTCCCCGCCTGAGGCGGGTACCAGCCCGCGGGAGTGACGCGGGCGCAGCCTGGTCTGCCAAACTGTCGCCCGTGACCGCCGACGACCCGACCACCCGCCGCCGGCACTGGCGGGCACTCGACACCGCCGCCGGCGGCTCGCCCTCGACCTCGGCCTCTACGCCGTCTCAGCCGTCTTCGCCGCGAGCACCGCCGTCACCTCGACGCTGCTACCGCACCGCGCCTGGGGTGCGGTCGCCGCCGTCGGTTACCTGGTCGCCACGCTGGCGGTGGCCGCCCAACTCTTGCTGCGCCGACGCACCCCGACCTCCCGGCTGGCCGGCCTACCCGCCCGCTGGACGGTCACCGCCGTCACCTGGGTGAGCACCGCGCTGCTGCCCGTGGTCTGGCAGAGCGTCGAGCGCACCGCCGGGCGCACCGACCGGGCCCAGGAGGAGGTGCTGGTCGTGGAGCACGCGGGCGCCCGCCTCGTGGAGCACGGCACCCCGTACCTCGGCCCCGACGCCATCGCCGCCCTCCCGCCCGGCGAACAACTGCTCGGCTACACCCCGTACCAGCCGGGCATGGCCATCTTCGGCCTGCCCAGAGCCCTGATCGACACCTGGTGGACCGACGCCCGAGTCTGGTTCGCGGTGGGCACCGCGCTGGCGCTCACCCTGGCCGTGGCCGCCCTGCGTCGCACACCGGCCACCGCCGGCCAGGCCAGCCCCGCCGCCGCTCCGCATCCCGGCCGGACGCCGCGCTGCTCCGCGGCGTACAAGCCGCCACCGTCCTGCCGATCTGCGCCCTCACCCTCGCCACCGGCGGCGACGACCTTCCCGTACTCGCGCTCTGCCTGCTGGCCCTCGCGCTCGCCGCCGCCGACCGACCCGGCCGGGCCGGCCTCGCGGTCGGACTGGCCGGCGCACTGAAGCTGTTCGCCTGGCCGGTCGCCCTGGTCCTGATCGTTTGGGGTTCGACCCGGCGAGCCGGCGCGCGGGTCGCCATCGGCGCGCTCGGGCTGCCCATCGCCGCGCTGCTCCCGGCCCTGCTGGTCGACCGCGACGCACTCACCGAGAACGTCCTGCGCTTCCCCCTCGGCCACGGCCTGGTGACCAGCCCGGCGCAGTCCCCGTTCCCCGGCTACCTGATCGCCTCGGCACTGCCCGCCGGCCGGCTCATCGCCGCCGCACTGCTGCTCGCGTCCGGCGTGGCCATCGCCGTCCGGCTCGCCCGCCGGCCACCCCGCACCGCCGTCGCCACCGCGCTCATCTGCGGGTACGGACTACTCGCCGCCATCGCCCTGATGCCCTCGACCCGGTTCGGCTACCTGCTGTACCCGCTGGCCCTGCTCACCTGGGCGCCCGCCCTGCACCGCCCGACCGACACGACGACCGTTTCCCCGCTCGGCGAGCTGTCCGGTCGGGCCAGTTCGGCGTAACTGTCGGGCGCAACCCTGCGTCAGGGCGTAGACCTGAAGGCATGACCACGTACCGCGACCGCGCCGAGGCGGGCCAGGTGCTCGCCGAGCGACTCACCGCACTCATCGGCGAACCCGACGTCGTCGTCCTCGGCCTGGTCCGCGGCGGCGTACCGGTCGCCCGGGTCGTCGCCGAACGGCTCGGCGCCCCGCTCGACGTGCTCGTGGTCCGCAAGCTCGGCATGCCGTGGGCCCGCGAGGTCGCCTTCGGCGCACTCGGTCCAGGAGGCGTGCAGGTCCTCAACGAAGCGGTGGCCAGCCGACTCAGCGGCGACGACATCGCCGAGGTCAGACACCGCGAACAGATCGAGTTGGAGCGCCGGGAACGCCTCTACCGCGCCGGGCGCCCCCCGCTGGACCTCGCCGGGCGGATCGCGGTCATCGTCGACGACGGTCTGGCCACCGGCGCGACCGCCCGCGCCGCCGTGGAGGTCGTCCGCCAACTCGGCGCCCGCCGCGTGGTGGTCGCGGTCCCGGTCGGCGCCCAGGAGGCGTACGAACTGCTGGCCGCCGAGGCCGACCAGGTCGTCTGCGCCCAACGCCCGACCGACTTCGGCGCGGTGAGCGTCTACTACGAGGACTTCCACGAGGTGTCCGACGAGGAAGTCACCGCGGCGCTCACAGCAACCGCATAGCTGGACCGGGTACCGTCGGGTGATGAGTCTCACCTGTCCCAAGTGCCACGGAGAAATGCGTCAGTACGAGCGCAGCGGTGTCGTCATCGACCAGTGCGGGGAGTGCCGGGGCATCTTCCTGGACCGCGGCGAGTTGGAGAAGCTGTTCGAGGCGGAGGCCAACTGGAGCCGCCAGCAGGCCGGCGGCCCGCCCCCGGCTCCGGCCCAGCAGTCGGGTGGCTACCCGCCGGCCCAGCACCAGCCGGGCTACGGCGCTGTTCCGCCGCCGCCCCCGCATCCCGCCCACGGCTACCCGCCGGCCCCGGCGTACGGGCACCAGCAGCAGCACCAGGGCTACCACGGGCACTACCGGCGCAAGAAGAAGAAGGGCTTCCTCGACGAGATGTTCGGCTGAGCCGAGCCCGACATCCCGCCCGGGTCGATCCGCGCGTCGGCCCGGGCGCTCCGTTCACCGCCACCGGTTGGCGGGTGCCACGGTCCGTGCGAGGCTGCATCGCATGACCGCGATCCGTCCCGAGCGGGCGTTGGCTCAGGCGTACGACGGGATCACCACGGTGGTCGGCGGCCTGGACGACGCGGCCCTGCAACGCGCCACCCGCTGTCGGGGTTGGCTCGTCGCGGACCTGCTCCTGCACGTCCTCGGTGACGCCCAGCGCGCCCTGGTAGCGCTGGCCAGTCCCGTCGACGGCCCCGCCGACCTGGACGACGTGAGCTACTGGCGTGGCTTCCCCGGCGCCGGCGACGAGGACACCCGGCACGCCTGGTGGGTTCGCCGGTCGGCCGCCGCGTTCGACCGCCCGACCGGGATCGTCCGACTCTGGGCGGAGACGGCCCCGGCGGCGGTCCGCGCAGCCGCGTCAGCCGACCCGGCCGGACACGTGACCACGCAGGGCCACGTGCTGCGCGTACCGGATCTTCTCGCCACCCTGACCACCGAAGCCGTCGTGCACCATCTGGACCTCACGCCCGAACTGCCCGACGCGCCGCCGCCCGGCCCACTGGCGGTACGCGTCGCGGTGGCCACCATGGACGGCCTGTTGAGTGACGACGCGGTCCGCCCCGCCGCCTGGGACGACCACGACTTCCTGCTGAAGGCCACCGGGCGGCTCCCGCTCACCGATCGGGACCGGTTGGAGCTGGGCGAGTCGGCAGGCTGGTTCCCGCTGCTGGGCTGAGAGTTCTCATCCGATGGCCATGTCCACGAATCGCGACAAATGCAGCTGGGCCGCGACCGTCACCGTGTCGGTAGGTCCATTCCGATGCTTGGCAACAATAAAATCCGCCTCCCCAGCCCGCGGCGACTCCTTGTCGTAGTAGTCGTCGCGGTGCAGCAGGATGACAACGTCGGCGTCCTGCTCAATTGAGCCAGACTCACGCAGATCAGACAATTGGGGTCGCTTGTCGGTGCGCTGCTCGGGGCCACGGTTCAGCTGGCTGACGGCGATGACCGGGCACTCGACCTCCTTGGCCAGCAGCTTCAGGCCACGGGAGAGGTCCGCGACCTCCTGCTGCCGGCTCTCGGTGCGCTTCGGCGAGGTCATCAGCTGGAGGTAGTCGACCACGATCATTTTGAGGTCGTGTCGTTGCTTGAGCCGGCGGGCCTTGGCCCGGATCTCCATCAGGTTCATGCTCGGCGTGTCGTCGACGAAGAGCGGCGCCTCGCTGATCTCGCCCATGCACCTGGCCAGCTTGGTCCAGTCGTCGTCGGAGAGCTGACCGCTGCGCAGCACGTGCAGCGGCACCCGCGCCTCGGCCGAGAGCAGTCGCATGACGATCTCGACCTTGCTCATTTCGAGCGAGAAGATCGCTGCGGCCTGGTTGGCACGGATAGCAGCATTTCGGGCAAAGTCCATGCTAGCGGTGCTGTTGTGGGTAGGGATCATCGCCCGGCTGGCCAGGTAGAGATGCTCGGGATTGTCCACCGTGACGCATCGAACCGGCACGCTCGGCACCGGGCGGACGTCGACGATGTACCGCGAGGTCGTCCGGACGTCGGAGGCGGTCCGGCGACGTTCGGCGTGCGCATCCCGCTTGCGCTTGAGCCGGAAAATGACATCCGGCGTAGAGAAGTTCAACGTGTACGCGATGGACGACTCAGGGGTGCGACCGCGTACCGGCTTCGCGTTGACCGTGCAGCGGTAACCGAGGCTGACGATGAGCTCGCGCACGTCTTCCGCCAACCGCTTCGAGGTCGACGTGTACTGCAGGTTGCCTGCGGGGGCGACGGTGCCATCGGTGTCCATCAGCCCAGCCAGCAAAGCCCGGCGCTGCCCCTCGGAGGCACGCAGGTATACGCCCGGGATGTGCTTGTCTGCCGCAACCCCGACCTGACGCAGCAGTCCGAGGAACGAACCGTTCTGGTTGTGGCAGACGGCACACTTCCTGGTTGCCGGATTCTCGCGCAACGCCCGGGTGGAGACGCCGCAGTCCTCGCACAAGCCGTTCCCCGGAGCAGCGTGCTTGGGTCGCAGCAGGATGGTGTAGACCATTGGCCCGCTGGGCCGAACGACGAAGCCTTCCGCCTCGACCTGCGTGACCATCTCCGAATCGGCGGTGGTGAAGCGGCTGGCACCGGTGTGGCCGTCGCCCAGCCAGGCCCCCAACGTGTAGGGCGGGACCAACAGCTTCCGATCCGGAAGTTGAAGGGGATTGCTGTTCCGTACGGCGTGGTTGAGGCGCCGCTCGGCGGTGTCGGTGCGCAGCGTGGCCGCGATCTCAGCAGTGGTGACGACACCGTCGTGGTCGGCCCGGCCACCGGCGTTCACCTCCCGCTCGGCTCGCTCGAGAAGCGCGGCCAGAAGGGAACCGCCTGGATAGCCGGGCGCGGTCCAGTTCCGCGTCTTGCCGTTGCGGACGGTGGGGCGGCTGATCCGGCCGATCGATCCGACTTCACGGGCAACGGTGTGCAGGACGTGGCGGAACTCGGGCCCGACCTGCTCGATCGTGTCGAAGAGAGTGATCGGCTGGTTTTCCACGGCGCTGAGCCTCGTATATGCCGCACGTACGTTGGCTAGCGCCGACTCGGACCAGTGCCGCCTCTGCCGCGCCGGCCCTTGCCGCCGGCTCGCCCGACTGGTCGTCTTCCACAGGTGTTCCGCGTCCGCCACAATGACGGTGCCGTCGGAGAACTCGACCTCGTAGCAGGGACGGTCGTGCATGACATCAAAGGCGTGCGTGACCGTGGTGGGGCTGCCGTCGGCCGCAAGCAGTTGATCACCTACCGCGACCGCGCCCATCGTGGTCCAGCCGTGCGGCGTCGGCAGTGGGGTGTCGAGCGCGAGTGCCTTGCCCAAACCGGGTCTACCCGCGACGATGATCAATTGCCCGGCGTGCAGGCCGTTGAGCAGCCGATCCAGGTCGCTGAAGCCGGTCGGCACGCCGGTCATCACGCCGCCCTGCGCGCCCACCGCCTCGATCTCGTCCAACGTCGGCTGCAACATGTCGGCCAGGACCGCGAAGTCCTCGCTGACCCGCCGTTCGGTGACGTCGTAGACGGCCTGCTGGGCCAGGTCGACGACGTCGTCGACGTCGCGGCTGCCGCCGTTGGCGGTGCCGTAGCCCAACTGCACGATCTTGGTGCCGGCCTCTACGAGTCGGCGCAGCACCGCCCGCTCGCTGACGATCCGCGCGTAGTAGGCGGCGTTGGCCGCCGTGGGCACGCTGGCGATGAGGGTGTGCAGGTAGGGCGCGCCACCGATGCGGGCCAGGTCACCCGAGTCGGTCAGGGCAGCGGCCACGGTGATCGGGTCGCCGGCTCGCCCCGGCCGTAGATGTCCAGGATGGTGTCGAAGATGGTGGCGTGCACCGGCCGGTAGAAGTCGTTGGTCTTGAGGATCTCGACGACGTCGGCGATGGCGTCCTTGGAGAGCAGCATGCCGCCGAGGACGCACTGCTCGGCGGCGACATCCTGGGGTGGGGTCTTGTCGAACTGGCCGTCCCGCTGCGCGGGTGCCTGGCCGCCGCCGGACCGTGACTCCGCCCGCATGTCGTCGGTGACCGACACGGGTCCCCCCTCCACTGCGCCGGGTCCGGTCCCAGCTCTACCGCCGGGGTACGACACTTCCGTCCGACCAGGCCGGTCGATCGGGGGCCATCGCGCCGGCGGTCGAGGGCCAACCATACGGACCCCGAGGTCAGCGACCAACAGGACCGGTGGACGAGCCTCGGGACAACCTGTGGACGCCGGTGGACGAGCATGTGCGCAGCGTGTGCACAGGGTGTGGATAACGGTTGGGGAATTCTCGACCGCAAGGCGCTGACCTGCGGTTTCGCGGTCCCCAGCCTGTGGAGGGGAATATTTCGGTCGGGACTGGGACACGATCGTCCCGTACTATCTCCAGCGAACGGCTACACCTGGACAGCGGATCACGCTTTCGGTTCAGAAGGGTCACAATCCGGCCGTGAATTACCGGGACTGGGGACGCGGGGAGGGCAGCCCGCGCGAGGGCCAGCCAACCGCCTCGTGGGGTGAACGCACGCCGTCCCCTCCGGTCGACCCGTACGACGAGGACGGGCGCTATCGCACCTCCAGTCGGCGGCGCGCGTTGGATCGCGGGCAGGACGAGCCGGTCGACGCATACCTCCCCCGGTGGGCGCTCGAGTCGGGGGTTCGGCACGCCGACGGCGGTGGCCGGCACGCGGCGCCCGATGACGACGAGGATGATCCGCAGCCCGAGCCACCGATTTCCGGAGCCGGTTGGCGGCGTACCGAGACGACCAGCACCCGGCGGCAGGTCAGCGAGACGAGCTGGCGGGAGCGACCGGCGATCGGTGCCGCACCCGAGTCGGACCACACCCGGGAGTGGACGCTCGACCGTCCTCAGGAGCAGGGGTACGCCGGCCGTCGGCGCGCCAACGCGGCGGAGGAGGAGCCGGTTTCGGGCGCGGTCCAGGATCGCCGTCCGCGTCGTGCGCCTGCTGGTCGTCCCCAGGTGATCTGGTCCGGCGGCGACCTGGAGGCCGCCCCGGCCGATCCGGCGCCCCGCCGGGACGCGGGCCGACCGACTCGACGCAGCCGTCGCGCGGCGGAGGAATCGTGGACCCGTCCGGCGGTCGATCCCTGGGAGCGCGGGTCGGAGCGGGCGGCCGAGCCCGACCCGTCGTACGCGCCGGCCGTGGACCCGTGGGACGCCTCCGGTGTGCACGCGTGGCCGTCCATCGCGGACGGGGACAGCACGGACCTGAGCGGGCAGTGGGCGCAGGTGGAGGGTGTCGGGGGTTGGGAGCGGTCCGACCGCACCGGCCAGTGGGAACGGTCGGCGGTCGAGGACGACCGGTGGGACCGGACGCTGCCGCCCCGCTCCGACCGGTCGGTGGCGGCGGAGGGTTGGCCGAGTCGCGACGACGGGTTCTGGTCCGGTACGCGGCTGGCCGGCGACGATCCGCGCTGGATGGATCCGGCGACGTCGGCGCCGCGGTCGCCGGTGGTGGGCTACACCGCTCCGCGTCCGCGTAGTGCGCCCGTGCAGCGGGACGGGGGCGCCCGGCGTGGAGCGGTCCAGTCTCCGGTCGGAACGGCGTCGGTGCGCCGGCGGGTGGAATCGGTGGCCACGGGTGGTTGGGCGCGGCGTCTGGAGGACGACCTGCTCGACCCGGACCCGGGTGGGTCCTTCCGGCCGATGCTGTACACCGCCGCCTGTTACCTGGTGCCGGCGGTGCTGATCTTCGTCTGGCTGTTGACCCTGGACGGTCTCCCGCCGGCCGGGTGCGTCACCGACATCAGCGGGGGCGGGTGTGATTCGCCCCGGTCGCGGGCGCTGGAGTCGCTGCTGGCCGGCTCGCCCCGCTTCGGTCTGGCGTTGGTGAGCAGTCTGGTGGTGGCGGCATTGCTGCGTCGGGTCGGCACGACGTGGCGTTCGGCGACCATCGCTCTTGCCGCCGCGGTGGTGGGCGGGGGCCTGTCCACCGTGCTGATCAGCGCGGTGACCGGGCAGCCGATCGGTTGACCGGTCGCGGACCGACACACGGAATGCGCGAGGGCCCGCACCGATCGCTCGGTACGGGCCCTCGTGGTGCTGTTGCCGACGTCAGCCCTGAACGACGTTCAGGTTGAACGACGCGGTCACCTCAGGGTGCAGCTTTATCTTCACCGGGTAGCTGCCGGTCGACTTGATGTGACCGGGCACCTCCAGCCGGCGGCGGTCGAGGACCGGGCCGCCGGCGCCCTTGACGGCGTCGACGATCTCGGCCGGGGTGACCGAGCCGAAGAGCCGACCGCCGTCGCCGGCGCGGGCCTTCAGGCTGACCTTGAGGCCCTCGAGCTGACCCTTGACCTCGTTCGCGTGGTCGAGGTCGCGGATCTCACGGGCCGAACGGGCCCGCTTGATGACCGTGACCTGCTTTTCCGCGCCCTTGGTCCAGGCGATCGCGAAGCCCTGCGGCAGCAGGTAGTTACGGCCGTAGCCGTCCTTGACCTCGACGATGTCGCCCGGGGCACCGAGGCCGGACACTTCCTGAGTCAGGATGATCTTCATATCGGTGCCTCCTCTCAGCGGGTGGTGGCCGTGTACGGCAGGAGCGCCATCTCACGGGCGTTCTTGACCGCACGGGCGATCTGCCGCTGCTGCTGCGAGGTCACGCCGGTCACCCGTCGAGCGCGGATCTTGCCGCGGTCGGAGATGAACTTGCGCAGCAGCGCGGTGTCCTTGTAATCGATATAGGTGATCCCGTCCTTGTCGAGCGGGTTCACCTTCTTCTTCGGCTTGCGAAGTGCCGCAGCCTTGGCCATTGCACGTGCTCCTGGTTTGCGATCGCGGGCGCTCGGCGCCATTAGAACGGAGGCTCCTCGTCAAAATTGGCGCCCGAACCGGCACGCGCGGGAGAGGGTGCGGCCGAGGCCCAGGGGTCGTCGAAGTTGCCTCCGCCGCCGCCCTGGTTGCCACCGCCACCGCCACCGAAGCCACCGCCACCGCCACCGGAGCGGGACATCTTCTGCACCTTCGCCGTGGCGTAGCGCAGCGACGGGCCGATCTCGTCGACCTCAAGCTCGATGACGGTGCGCTTCTCACCCTCGCGGGTCTCGTACGACCGCTGACGCAGCCGACCCGAGACGATCACGCGGGCGCCCCGCTGCAGCGACTCGGCGACGTGCTCCGCCGCCTGACGCCACACGGTGCAGGCCAGGAAGAGCGGCTCGCCGTCCTTCCACTCATTGGTGGTCTTGTCCATGAACCGGGGCGTCGAAGCGACCCGGAACTTGGCGACCGCCGCACCGGACGGGGTGAACCGCAACTCGGGGTCATCGGTCAGGTTGCCGATGACCGTGATGGTGGTGTCTCCTGCCATGACCATCTCCTCGCGCACTCAGCGTCTCGTCGTACAGGCTCGCAGAGCCGTACGACAGAGCCGCGGAGGCTGATCCGGGCGAACCGGGGTTGAATGCTTAGCGCATCTCCGGCCGGATGACCTTGGTGCGCAGCACGGACTCGTTGAGCCGGAGCTGACGGTCCAGCTCGGCCACGGCAGCAGGGGTGGCCTGCAGGTCGACGACGGCGTAGATGCCCTCGGCCTTTTTGTTGATTTCGTACGCGAGGCGCCGGCGGCCCCACACGTCCGTCTTCTCAACCGAGCCACCCGCGGTCCGGATCACGTTCAGGTACGTGTCGAGCGACGGGGCGACGGTGCGTTCCTCGAGGCTGGAGTCGAGGATCACCATGATCTCGTAATGACGCAAGACGTGCTCACCTCCTGTGGGCTAAGCGGCCACGGTCCTTCCGTGGCAGGAGGTCGTGCGTCGCTGCCCGCACGTGCCGGGGGAACCCGGCCGGACGCGGACAACCTGACCAGGATACCCGGTCCGGACGATCATGCCCGGGGTGGTTCGGGCCGGGGCCGGAGCGTGCCGACGGGGGTCCACCGTCTGACCGCCATTGGTCAGTGGTGGACCCCCGTCAACGAGGCCGCGGGGCGTCCCGTCCGCATTCCTTGGGTGGGACCTGGGGAGGAACGACCACACCGATGAGGTTGGACCGGAGACGCCCCGCGGAGCTTTATCGTGTTGTTACCTGACGATACAACGGCTCTCACACCTTCTCGGGGGAAAAAGCACAAATTTCCCGAGATTGTTCGTCGGTCGGGATCGGGCTTGCCGGATGGGCCGGATCGCTCGCGCCGTCGGCGGTACCAAGCGCTGGCCGCCGGCGGTACCAAGCGCTGGCCGCCGGCTCCAACTCATCAACGATCGTCGGTCCGTACGGTGACGTGAACCCTTCCCGACACCACGCCGACCGTCGCCCCACCTGTCGGGCTCGCGACGTAGGCTCGCTCGCATGCGTATCGGAGCTCACGTCGATTCGACCGACCCGCTGGCGGAGGCAGCCGCCCGGTCCGCCGACACCGTGCAGTTCTTCCTCTCCGACCCGCAGGGGTGGAAGGCCCCCAAACCGCGGGAGGACGCCGAGCGGCTGCGCGCGGCAGAGGTGGATCTGTACGTGCACGCGCCGTACGTGATCAACGTGGCGACATTGAACAACCGGATCCGGATCCCCAGCCGCAAGCTGCTGCTCGGGCACGCCACCGCCGCCGCCGCGATCGGCGCCAAGGGTCTGATCGTCCACGGGGGGCACGTCAACGCCGGGGACGACCTGGCCGTCGGCTTCGACAACTGGCGCAAGACCTTCGCGTACGCCGCCGACTCCGGTGGCTTCGGCGTCCCCGTCCTCATCGAGAACACGGCCGGCGGCGACAACGCGTGCGCCCGGCGCCTGGACGCGCTCGCCCGGCTGTGGGACGCCATCGGTGACCACGAGGTGGGCTTCTGCCTGGACACCTGCCACGCGTACGCGGGTGGCGAGGAGCTGCTCGGCCTGGTCGACCGGGTCAAGGCGATCACCGGACGGATCGACCTGGTGCACGCCAACAACTCCAAGGGCGCGTTCAACTCCGGACAGGACCGCCACGACAACCTGGGCGGTGGGACGATCGATCCGGAGCTGGTGGTCGCGGTGATCCGGGCGGCCGGCGCGCCGGTGGTCGTCGAGACCCCCGGCGGTGTCACCGGCCAGGCCGCCGACATCGACTTCCTGCGCCAGCAGCTCGGCGCGGAGAGCCCGGCGGCATGACGACCGGACAGCCCGGGACCGGGAACGCCCCCACCCCCGGCGAATCGGAGATCCGACCGGCCACCTCGTCCGCCGGCACTCCCGCCCCGCCGGCACGCACCGCCGCCATGGCCTCCGACGCGACGACCGGCGCCACGGACCGCCCGGCCAGCAACGCGGGTACGACGCCGACGCCGCCACGACGGGCGAGTCGATCGACGGCCCCGAGCGGGACGCGTCGCCGGACAGCGCCCCGAAGGACGGCACGGCCAAGAACGGCACGGCCAAGAACGGCACGGCCAAGAACGGCAGCCTCACGGACGCCGCGACCAAGGGCGACGCGGGCAAGGACGAGACGGCCGAGGGTGACGGCCCCAAGGATGCTGCGACCAAGGGCGACCTGGCCGGGGAGAAACCGGTCAGGCGCTGGTTCGCCAGGGGTAGGGCCGGCAAGGGCGCCGTCGCGGCGGCTGCGACCGCCGAAGGCGATGCCAAGGACGCGGACGGGAAGTCCGACGGCCAGGTGAAGACGGCGGAGGGATCCGACCGCTGGGATGCCTTCGCCTCCGCACCGGAACCGGTGCCCTCTCCGCTCACCCGGGCGGTACGGGCCGTCGGCCGGTTCCTGGTCCACGAGTGGACGCTGGCGGCCCTCGGCGCGCTGGCGCTGGCCGTGCTGATGACCTGGCCGACGCTGCGCTACCCGCGCTACACCCTTCCGCAGGACTACTGGGACCCGAGCCTGCAGAGCTGGCAGATGGCCTGGTCCGGGCACATCCTGCTGGCCGACCCGGCGCGCCTGTGGCAGTCCAACACGTTCTTCCCCGAGCTGTGGAGCTTCGCGTTCTCCGACACGCTGCTCGGCTACGCCCCGGCCGGCATGCTCGGCAGCGGTCCCGAGGACGCGGTGCTGCGCTACAACATCATGTTCGTGCTGGCGCACGCGCTCGCGACGCTCGGGGCGTACGCGCTGGCCCGGCAGCTCGGCTCGGGCCGGATCGGTGCCGCCGTCGCCGGGGTCGCGTACACCTACGCGCCGTGGCTGCTGGCCCAGGCCGGGCACCTGCACGTGCTCTCGAACGGCGGGATCCCGTTGGCGCTGGCCATGCTGGCGCGCGGGCACGGCTGGTCGCTGAGGCACGGCTACCGGCCCGAACGCCGGCACGACGGCTGGGTGTACGCCGGCTGGCTGGTCGCGGCCTGGCAGCTCAGCCTCGGCTTCGGCATCGGTCTGCCGTTCGCGTACTTCCTCGCCGGTGCGGTGCTCGTCGCCGCGGTCCTGTTCCTCGTTCGCCGGCTCCGGACCGGCCAGGCCCTGCCGTTCGGCCGCCGGCTGCTCGTGGCCGACGTGCTCGGCGGGGTGTTCTTCGCCGGGGTGGGTCTTCTCCTGGCGTACCCCTATTTCAAGGTGACGGAGCTGCACCCGTACGCCGAGCGGACGGTCGGCGACATCAGCATCTTCTCGCCGCCGGCGACCGGTTTCGTGACCGCGCCCGCCGAGTCACGGATCTGGGGTGGGCTGCACGAGGGTGCCCGCGCGGCGCTGCCGTGGCACCCGGAGATGACCCTGCTGCCGGGCTTCGTGCTCTACGCGCTGGCCGCCGGCGGGCTGTTCTTCTCGGTGTGGCGGCTGCGGCACCGGCTGTTCCTGCTCGCCGGGGTGCTGGTGACCATGGTCCTCGCGATGGGCACCCGCTTCTTCGACGGCACCTTCACCTATCTGCCGCTCTTCGAGCACGCGCCGGGCTGGAACGCGCTGCGTACCCCGGGTCGGTTGATGCTCTGGACCACGCTGCTGCTCGCCCTGCTCGCGGCGGGCGCGGTCACCGCGCTCACCGACCGGGTCCGTGACCTGGCCGCCCAGCGGATCCCGTCCTGGCCGGGCCCGTGGCTGCGGCTGGCCACCCTGCTGCCGCTGCTGCTGGTGACCGTCGAGGGCCTGAACACCACCCCTCATCCGGTGGTGCCGACCCAACCGGCCGCGCTGCGCACGGCGGAGGGACCGCTGCTGGTGCTGCCCAGCAACCAGAGCCTGGACCAGCACGTGATGCTCTGGTCGACCAGCGGATTCCCGGACGTGGTGAACGGCGGCAGCGGCTTCACGCCGCGTCAGCTCGACGACGTCCGCCGGGTGAGCCAGTCGTTCCCCGACCAGACCAGCGTCGACTACCTGCGCACGCTCGGCGTCCGCACGGTGGTGCTGTTGCGGGGTCAGGTGCCCGGCACGCCATGGGAGATCACCATCGACGCGCCGGTCGAGTCGCTCGGCATCAGCCGGCAGGATGTGGGCGACGCCGTGGTGTACCGGCTGTGACAGTCCTGCCGGTCTGACGGGCGGTTTTCGGGGGAGCAGCCCGGCTCCGGGCGATCAGGCTTGATCCCTGCGCCGGGCGGGCTCCCCCGAAAACCTGACGTGGTCCAGGCCGTGTTCGAGCTGGGTCAGCTGGCCGCGGCGAACTCCTGCTCGGGTTTGTCCTCGCGGCGGCGCCAGCGGTCCAGCCAGGGGGCGTCGGGCGCGCCGTCGAGGACTCCGCCGTCCGGGTCGTCCAGGTAGTTGGCCCGTACCGCGTCCCGCTCGGGGTGCTGGATCTCCTGAACGACGAGCACGCAGAGCACCACCACGGTGGCCAGCCGCAGCGTCGAGGCCAGTACGAACACACCCTCCGGGAAGACCGGACGGCTGGTGGCCGCGCCGAGCAGCTCGCCGTAGAAGGCCACGAAGTAGCAGACCTCGGCGACCTGCCAGGCCAGGAAGGCACCCCACTTCGGCCGGGCCAGCACCACCAACGGCAGCAGCCAGAGCACGAACTGCTGGGACCAGACCTTGCTGAAGATGAGGAACGCGGCGACCACGAGGAACGCGAGCTGCGCCAGCCGCGGCCGACGCGGCGCCCGCAGCGCCAGCACGGCCACACCGAGGCAGGCCAGTCCGAACAGGGCGTACGAGATGGTGTTGAGGGCGGGAATGTTGACGTTCAGCCATTCGAACGGACCGAGCCGGGCGGGGTCGCTGCCGACCTTGCCGTCCAGGTAGCGACCGATGTACCAGAGCGTTCCCCAGTCGATGGGCCGCGTCGTGTTCAGTTCGAAGAACCGGTCCCAGTTCTCCGGGTACAACCGTGCGGCCGGCAGGTTGACCAGCACCACCGCCGCGATCGCCGTGCCGATGGCGATGAGAGCGGCGCGGATCCGGGCGGCGCGCAGCGCCAGGATGAGGATCGGGCCGAGCAGGAACAGTGGCCAGAGCTTCGCCGCGCCCGCCAGGCCGAGCAGCACACCGGCCACCGCTGGTCGTCGTCGCGCCCAGGCCAGCAGACCGAAGGCGGCCAACCCGATGGCGAGCAGGTCCCAGTTGACGGTGGCGGTGAGCACCAGCGCCGGGGCGAGCGCGAACAGCGCAGCGTCCCAGGGTCGTCGGCGGCGCAGCGCCAGGATCACCGCCACCGTGGCCACCGCGAGCGCGCCCAACACCAGCGCGTTCAGGTTGTAGAACCACTGACCCTGGTTGATGCTCGGGTCGCCGTCGCCAAGGGCGTGCACGGGCAGACCCAGCGCACCCATGAAGTAGCCGGTGAGCACCGGATACTCGACCGGGTGGTCGCGGTAGGGCACCTTGCCCTCGTTGAGCCCTTCGGCGTAGTAGAGGGCGAGCACGTCGGTGTAGCAGAACCGGGTGTACTGGACGTTGTTCTGCCAGGCCCCGTTCTGGCAGGGAGACTTCTGCACCCAGTGCAGGGCGAGCGTGAGGCAGACCAGCGCCAGCACGATCCGGACGGCGGTCCAGAAACGGCGTTCCCCGCCGGCTGGCCGGTCCAGGGCCGTCGCGTGGTCGCCCAGCGGCCCGCCGATCGCGCCGGAGATGCCGCGGACGAACCCGTCGGAGCGGGACGGGTGGTCGGTGGTTCCGGCGTCGTCGATGCCGGGCGTCGACTGGGTGCTCATGGAAAGGCATCCTGCCGTACGGCGGGGGTGCGCGTCCCGTCCCGGCACGCGGATCCGGGTAGGGAAACGCCGCAGCCGGTCGGACAGGTCGTCCGGCCGGCTGCGGCGTCGTGTAGCGATGCGGGTGGTCAGTCCCGGGTGGTCGGTGGCAGGCCGGGTAGCAGCAGCCCGCCGCCGTTTCCGCCGTTCCCACCGTTTCCTGGCCCGCCGTTTCCCGGCCCACCGTTGCCGCCGGGGTTGCCGTCGGTACGCGGGCAGAACGGGTTGGTCAGCGGGTCACAGGGTTGCCCGCCCGGCCCACCGGGCCCACCGGGTCCACCCGGCCCGCCCGGCAGACCCGGGATGGTCGGCGGCGTCACCACCGTCTCCTTGCCGTTGCCCGCCGTGACGTCACCCTCCCCGGTGACGCTGGGCAGGGGGACCTCCTCCTGGCCCTTGAGCGCGACGTTCATGTACTTCTCCCAGATCGGACCTGGGAGCGTCGAACCGCCGATGTCCTTACCGCCGGTCATGCGGATTTCCGGCTTCTTCGGATCCCGGCTGCCCACCCAGACCGCGGTGGCGATCTGCGGTGTGTAGCCGACCATCCAGGCGTGCGCGTTGTCGTCCTTGTCGTATTCCCAGGTGCCGGTCTTGCCGGCGGCCTGCCGGCCGCCCTCCAGGCTGAGCTTGTTCGGGCCGGGGATCTGCTTCAGGACGCCGGCGACCTCATCGGTGACCTTCTTGTCGATCCGCTGCTCCGGCTTGATCCGCTCGCTGCCGAGGACCTTCCACTTGCCGGTGTCCTTGTCCTGCTGCTCGACCTTGACGACGAAGTGCGCCTTGATGTATATGCCGTCGTTCGCCAGCGTGGCCAGGCCGTTCGCGTGGTCCAGCACGGTGATCGGGTACTTACCGAAACCCACGTACTGGTCGAACGGGTTCTTCTCCTTGCCGGCCTTGGACAGGTCGAACGCCTGGGGCGGGTCGACTCCCCACATGGTGGTGACGCCGGCGCGGCGGGCGAGGTCGACGACCTTGCTTGAGCCGATCTTGTCGGTCACGTAGTAGAACGGCACGTTGTACGACTGGACCGTGGAGGTCTCCAGGGTGCACCACTTGCCGCAGATGCCGGCGCCCCGGTTCGCGTTGCCGAGTTCGGTGTCCGAACCTGGGGGCGTGAACGGCGTCGCGTCCCAGTGCGACTTCACGGAGATACCGGCCTCGATGGCGGCGGCCAGGGTGTAGACCTTCATCGACGAGCCGGGCTGGTGGCCGCCGGTCAGGTCGCCGTTCTTGTCGGTGTTCTTGCCGGCGTAGTCGAAGTCCGCGCCACTGTCACCGCCGTAGTAGGCGAGCACGCGGCCCTTCTTCGGGTCGATCGAGACCATGGCCGCCATCAGGTTCTTCGGCTGGTCGTTGAGCTCGGAGCCCTTCTTCGACTGCATCGCGGTGTTCTCGGCGGCCGCCTGGAGCTTCGGGTCGATGGTGGTGGTGATCCGGTAGCCGCCGTCCCGCAGGGCGTCGACGCAACTGACCTTGCCCTCCGCGCCGCTGTCGGAGCAGAGACCCATCTGGTCCATTTCCTGGCGGACGTAGTTGATGACGTTGCCTCGCGGGCTGTCGACACCGAAGCCGTTGCCGTCCTTCTTCGGCGGCAGGACCTTGGGGTACTCGGTGGGTGCCGCCGGCTGGTTGGGGGCGTCCAACCAGCCCTCCTTCTTCATGCCGCCGATCACGTAGTCCCACCGCGTCTTGGCGTCCGGCAGGTTGACGGCCGGGTCGTAGCCCTTGTGGGTGTCGGTCGCCTGCGGCTGCTTGATCAACGCGGCCAGGACCGCGCCCTCGGCGGGGGTGAGCTTGATCGCAGACTTGCCGAAGTACGTCTGCGCCGCCGCTTCGATGCCGTACGCGCCGCGTCCGAAGTAGATCACGTTGAGGTAGTGCTGCATGATCTCCGGCTTGCTGTACGTGTCGTTCAGCTTGGAGGCGAGGATGGCCTCCTTGACCTTCCGGCCGTACGTGTCGTCCTTGAGGTTCTCGAACGCGTTGCGGGCGTACTGCTGGGTGATCGTGGAGGCGCCCTGCTTGTCACCGTTGGAGACGTTGTTCCACGCGGCGCGGACGATGCCCTTGTAGTCGACGCCCGAGTGCCGGTAGAAGTTCCGGTCCTCGGCGGCGGCCACCGCGTGCTGCACGTGCTCCGGGATCTGGTTGATGGTGACGAAGGTGCGGTTCTCGCTGCCCAGCCGCGCCAGCGGGGTCTTGCCGTCCTTGGCGTAGACGGTGGTGGACAGCGGCAGCGGCATCTCGTTGGGCATGACCACGTTGGTCGAGTAGTAGGTGAACCCGACCACGCCGATGCCGGCGAGCATGATGAAGACGGCGAACCCGGCGATCAGCAGGTTCATCCGCTTGCGCTTCTTGGCACGGCCCGCCCCGGCCGGATCACCGGCGCCGCGACCGCCTCGACCGCCGCGCCCCGGACCGTTCGGCCCGCCCGGTCCACCGGGGCCGCCGGAGACCGGGGAGACACTGGCCCTGGCGACCGCGGCACGTCCGCCGACCGACGCGGAGCCGACACTGGCGCGACCGGCCGACGCGGCACC
>NZ_JAEVHM010000065.1 GCF_016802865.1 Micromonospora parastrephiae
GTGCCCGGCCGCGCCGGCGGGGTCGGACGGGAGGTGCGGCACCGGCGAGCGCGGTGCCGCTGGCGTCGAGGCGGCGACGGACCGCCACGATCGCCTCCTGCGCCCGCTGGACCTGGTCGAGCGCCTGGTTACCGCGCTGCGCGGCGGCCACGATCTCGGCACGCAACTCCCGGCGCAGCTCCTCGATCTCGTCCAGCAGCTCGTCGCGCGGGCCGCGTCACCGTCGGGCCGCAGCGCGATGGAGAGGCCGATCAGCACGACCGCCAGGATGGCGAGCACCGCCGCGAAGCGCAGCGGAGTGTTGCCGTCGGCGACCAGCAGGATCAGCGCCGCCACCGGGGCGAGGCCCACGCCCGCCCAGAAGAGCATGGTCAGCAGTCGCGGTTGGCGCCGGGCGTCGGGGGTGACCGGGGCTGGCATGGCTGTGCAGCCTACCGAGGATCCCCATCAGAGGGAACGGGTCCCGGCACGCGCGGACGCCCCCGCCCGGGTGCGGGCGGGGGCGTCGTCAGCGCGTACCGGGAGGGGCTCAGCTGGTGGCGAACGCACCGTCCGAGGAGAAGATCAGACCCACGCTGATCGAACCGTCGCGCAGACCGCTCTTGGTCAGCGGCCCGCCCTGGTCCAGCGAGGAGAACGAGCCCACCGAGAGCCCGTACGTCTTCTCCAGGCCCGGCTTGCAGAACGGACGCTGCTGGCACTCCGGCGGGCCACCCAGCACCGTCGCGCTGCCGGAGCACTTCGCGGCCAGCTCGGAGAGCGTGCGGACGCCGTACTTGTCGGCGAACGCCTGGGTCACCGCGAAGGCGTTCTGGTCCTGCGCTGCGGCGGGGGCGCCGAAGGTGATGCCCACCTTGTCGCCCTCGGCCTTGAGGGCGGTCACCGTGGTGTTGATGTCGGGCGAGGAGACCGGCGGCGGGT
Source organism: Micromonospora parastrephiae (assembly GCF_016802865.1). Taxonomy (GTDB): domain Bacteria; phylum Actinomycetota; class Actinomycetes; order Mycobacteriales; family Micromonosporaceae; genus Micromonospora; species Micromonospora parastrephiae. The sequence goes on from NZ_JAEVHM010000065.1 coordinate 922, forward strand.
TGCCGCCCTTGGTCTTGGTGTTGAGGAACTCGGCCATCGTCGCCGCGTACTCCGGGACGACCTGGACTTCGCCCTTCTCCAGTGCCGGCTCGTACAGCTCCCGGTTGCCGATCTGCTGCACCTTGACCTGGTAGCCCGCGGCGGTGAGCGCGATCCGGTACAGCTCGCCCAGCGTCTGGCTCTCGGCGAAGTTGCCGGCGCCCACCACGATGTCGCCGCCCGGGCCCTTGGCGATGCCGGCGGTGAGGTTGTTCGCGCTGGCGAACTCCTCGGCGGCCACCTTCGGGGTCTTCCGGTCGTCGTTCACGGCCTTGTTGAGCTGGATCAGCTTCGGCGTGTCGAGGGCCGCCGAGACCTTGTCGAGCGCCGCGATCAGCTGCGGGTTGGCGGCCTTGCTGTTGACCGCGGGGATGATGTTGTCGGAGTTCTGGAGCTTCTTGTCGTCCTGCAGAGCGATGAGCTGCTGACCCTTGACCGGGGCGCACCCGGCGCCGGAGGCGCTCTGCTGGGGCGCGTCGGTGCCGGACGAACCGGCGCCACCGCAACCGGTGAGGAGCGCTGCTCCGGCGACGGCGCCGATAGCGCCGATCGCCAGACGTGTACGTGCGCGCATGTGCCCGCCTTCCGTGTCCCGGCGCGGCCCGTCCCGGGCCGGCCGCGTGTCCGACGGGCGATCCTGACTGTTGGTCGCCCGCGAATGTCCACCCAACATGCTCCGGAACCGACCGACAACCTGGGATGGACTTCGTCACGTCATCGTCACCGAGCGGTACGCCAGCGGTCGACGGATCGCGACGGCTCACCCGGACGGACCACCCGGGCGCGGGTCAGGCGCGGCCGGTGGCGTCGGCGGGCCGGGGCTGCCCCGCGCGCTGCCGCCCGCGCCGCAGCGGACGGGGTGTGACGAGCCGTTCGACGACGCCGAGGACCACCTCGGCCACCAGCGCGAGCCCGGCCACCAGCACCCCGCCGGCCACGATCTGACCCCCTCCGCCGGCGATGCCCAGGCCGAACCCGGTCCGGATGATCTCGCCGAGGCCGCCGCCGTTGACGAACGAGGCCAGCGCCGCGGTCGCGATCACCTGCACGGCGGCGGTCCGGAAGCCGGCGGCCAGGTAGGGCACCGCGAGCGGCAGCTCCACCCGCCGCAGCAGTTGCCCGCCGGACAGACCCATCCCCCGGGCGGCGTCGCGGGCCTCCGGGTCCGCCTGGAGCACACCGGTGTACGCGTTGGCCAGCAGCGGCGGTACGGCGAACACGGCCAGCGCCACCACCACCGGCGTACGCCCGAAGCCGCTGGAGAAGACCACCGGAAGGATGGTCAGCAGTGCCAGCGTCGGGATGGCCAGTGTGGCGTTGGACACCAGTACCACCAGGCCGCCGCCCCGCCCGGTGTGCCCCAGCCAGAGCCCGAGCGGCCAGGCCACCAGGCAGCCGAGCGCCACCGCCAGAGCCGAGATCGTGAGGTGCTCGCCGAGGCGGTCGAGCATGCCACCGGGGTTCGTCCAGTTCAACGGGTCGTTGATCCAGACCACCGCCTGGCCGATCGGGTTCTCCGCGACGGTCAACGGGCCCTCCGGGTGGTCCAGGGGGTCACCAGCCGAGCGACCAGGACGAGCAGCAGGTCGAGGACGACGGCGAGCGCCACACAGAGCACCGAGCCGGTCATGATCTCGGCCTTGTACAGGTTGTTCTGGAAGCCCGCGAAGATCAACTGCCCGAGACCACCGTGCCCGACCAGCACCCCCACCGTGACCAACGCCACCGTCGAGACGGTCGCCAGCCGCAGCCCGGTCAGGATGCCCGGCACGGCCAGCGGCAGGTCGATCCGGAACAGCCGCCGCCAACGGCCGTAGCCCATGCCCATGGCGGCCTCGCCGACCTCCGGCGGCACCTGGTTGAGCCCGGCCACCACGTTGCGGACGATCAGCAGCAGCGCGTAGAGGACCAGCCCGACCAGCACCGTGGTCGTCCCGGTGCCCAGGTAGGGCGCGATGAACGCGAAGAGCGCCAACGACGGGATGGTGTAGACCACCCCGCTGACCGCGAGGATCGGACCGGCGAGCGGACGGACCCAGTAGGCCAGCACCGACAACGGCAGGGCGATCAGCACCGCGATCAGCACCGCGCGCCCCGTAAGGGAGGCGTGTTCGCGCACCGCGGCGAGGATCGTGTCAGAGTTGTCCCGCACGTACTGCCAGGAGAACCAGGGGTTACCCGGGTCGGCCCGGTAGCTCAGGCGGAAGGACATACGTGGACGTTACCCCGGAGGCCCCCGGCGTGGCCGACTCCCCTCGCGCGGCGTCGATCTCCCTGCACGGCATCCACAAGCGCTACCCGAACGGCACCGAGGCCGTCCGGGAGCTGAGCCTGGAGGTCAAGGCCGGCGAGCTGGTGGTCCTGATCGGCCCGTCCGGCTGCGGCAAGTCGACGGTGCTGCGCATGATCAACCGGCTGATCGAGCCGACCTCGGGCCGGATCATGCTCGGCGACGAGGACGTCACCGACGTCGACCCGGTGCGGCTGCGCCGCCGGATCGGCTACGTGATCCAGAACGTCGGCCTCTTCCCACACCAAACCGTCCGGGCGAACGTGGCCACCGTGCCCGGCCTGCTGCGCTGGCCCCGCAACCGGACCCGGGCCCGCGTCGACGAACTGCTCGACCTGGTCGGACTGGACGCGGCCCAGTTCGGCGGCCGCTACCCGCACGAGTTGTCGGGCGGCCAGCGGCAGCGGGTGGGCGTGGCCCGCGCACTCGCCGCCGACCCGGTGGTGCTGCTGATGGACGAGCCGTTCTCGGCCGTCGACCCGATCGTCCGGGCCCGCCTCCAGGAGGAGTTCCTCCGCCTCCAGGCCGAGGTCCGCAAGACGATCGTGCTGGTCACCCACGACCTCGACGAGGCCGTGCGGCTCGGCGACCGGATCGCGGTGCTCTCCGAGGGCGGGCGCCTACAGCAGTACGACACCCCGGCCGCCCTGCTCGGCGCACCCGCCACGCCGTTCGTGCGCGAGTTCGTCGGAGCCGACCGGGGCATCCGCCGGCTGGTGGTCACCCCCCTGCACCGGGAGTCGCTGGAGCCGCTGGCCGGCGACGCCGCCACGGACCTGCCCACCGTGCCGCTGGACGGCTCCGCGTACGACGCGTTGGCGGTCCTGCTCACCTCGGGCCGGGACCGGCTCGTGGTGACCGACGACGGCCGACCCGTGGGGGCGCTCAGCCGGCAGCACCTGCTCGACCTCGGCCGGGCGACCGGCTGACCCCGGTTCGCCGGCACCGGTGCGACCGCTTCCCGTCCGGTCGCGCCGGTGCGGTCAGGCCCGGCCGCCGAGGCTGGCGGTGCCGATGATCCAGCCGGAGAGGAAGCCGTAGCCGGCCCCGGCGCTGGCGTCCTGCAACGCGCCCAGCATCGACGGATCGGGGCCGAGCAGCGCCGCCAGCACGGCGGCGAGCCCGCCGGCCAGCACGTACGCGGCCCAGCCGGAGAAGAACTGGCTGACCGAGCCGGGCACCCGGGCCACCTGCGCGGCGGGCAGCAGATACAGCAGGGCCACCGCGAGAACCACCAGCAGGACGGCCCGCAGGTCGGCGGCGAACAACCCGCCGGGCTGCCCGTCCGCGTCCAGCCGCCAGGCCGGCCAGGCGAGCAGACGCAGGTAGAAGGCGCCGGCCGAATCCGGATCGGTCTGGGTGGCGGCCCAACCGGTGTACGCCGGGCTGCCGCAGATGCCCACCAGCAGCAGCACGGCGAGCGCGCCGGTACCGGCGGCCGTTCCGTAGCGGCTCACCGGGCCGGAACGGTGGAAGAGCGACGTGATCCGCCCAGACCCGGTACCGCTCTGCCGGGTGGACCTGGGCTGCCCCGAGCGGCTCAGTGCTTCATCAGGTAGTCGATGAAGGCGGCCCGCAGCAGCGGCGCCGACTCCTCGTACCCGTGACCGGTCAGCTCCCGCCACAACGCGTTCGCCTCGTCGATGGTCGGGCCGACCGAGTTCGGTGCGCCGTCCAGCACCGTCGCCTCGTCCGCGTTCGGCAGGTGCCGCAGCACCGACCAGTAGAAGCCCACGTCGCGACGCTCCCTGGCGAGGGCGAACGCCCGTTCCCGCAACTCCTCGGTGGACAGCGCGTCGAGTTCCTCGAACGAGGTTCCGCCGGGGGTGGCGGCAGGTGAGTCGGTCATGCCGCCGAGCCTAACGGGCGAGATCAGCTCCGGCGCGGTGACGCGACACGGCTCACCGCTCGTCGGTGTCCCACCGGCGTGGGCTGTCCTCCCACCGCGGCTCCCGCCACGGGTCGGACGGCTGCGGCGCGGCCGGCGTCGGCAGGGTCGGCGGCCAGTTGTCGACCGCCTGCGACGGCGGCATGGTCCAGCCCGTGCTGATCGTGCCGTCGCCGATCGGCTCGGGGCGGTCGGCGACGCCCCGCCGGGGACGCCCGAACGTCTCGACCAGGCGGGTGACCAGCAACCCGACGCCGAGCGCGGCGCCGCCCACCGCCCAGTTGCTCAGCGTCCAGCCCCGCTCCGGCGCGTACTGCTGGAAGACGGTGACCAGGCTGACCGCCAGCAGGGTGCCGAACACCCCGCCCCGGCGGCCGTACGCGCTGGTGCCACCGAGCAGCGCCACCCCGAGCGCCAGCACCGTCCAGTCCAGCCCGGTGCCGGGGGTGACCGAGCCGGGTCCGTTCGCGGCGAGCAGTACGCCGCCGAGCGCGGCCAGCACGGTCGAGCCGACCAGCGCGACGGCGGCGACCACGGCGGCCAGCACACCCCGGCGACGGGCCGGATCGGTAACCGGTCGGTACCGGCCGACCAGGCGACGGATCGCCCGGATCGTGCCGAACAGCCCGCCGAGGACCGCCACCGCGGCGAAACCGGCGAAGAGGTAGCCGGCCGTCCGCCCGGGGTCGTAGTCGCCCTGCACCAGCACCGCCGCCGACCGGCGTTCGATGTACACCACCACACCGGCCGCGCCGGCCAGGCTGGCCGCCCAGGCCGGCACGTGCAGCACCACCACGATCAACGCCAGCGCGAGCCCGCCCAGCGCGGCGACCGCGACGGCCGGGCCGACGGACGCCGGCAGGCCCCGATCGCCCTGCTCGGCGTAGTGCAGGGCCGCCGCGACGGCGACCGGCCCGACGGCCAGGTTCGGTGCGGCGGTCCGCAGGCTCAGCCCGGCCGCGAGAGCGAGCAGCCCGAGCCCGACCGCGTCGACCAGCAACGTGCGCAGGTTGTCGGCGCGCAGGGCGGCCGAATCCTCCCGCCAGAGCAGCCAACCCAACGCGGCCAGTCCGGCCACCAGGAGGAACTCCCACCACACGTGCACGACCACGCGGTCCCGACCCGGTTCACCGTGGGTGGGGTCGTCGAAGACGTTCTCCAGTACGGCGGCGGGCACCCCGGACGAGGGCTCAGCCGACCGGTCCCGGCCCGCTTCTTCGTACCCCATCACGCCGCCTCCCCAGTGGCCGGCCGTCCCCCGTCCGGCGCGCGGACGGGTCGCGGGCGGCCCTTGCTCTCCGATCGCAGGCACCGTACCCGCGCCCGGAGCCGGGCGTAACCCCCTGTCAGCGCTGGCCGGGGCGGCTCTCCCGCTGGTCGGGCTCACGCTCGTCGTCCGGGCGCTCCGGCACCCGGCAGGAGCGCTCCAGCCAGAGCGCGGCGCCGACCAGCGCCAGCGAGGCCAGCAGACCGCCACCGGCGGCCGGCCGGTCCTCCGCGGCCGCCCGCGTGGTCTCCACGAAGAGCCAGCCGGCCAGCCCGGCGTAGAAACCGGCGAAGATGGCGGCGGCCAGCGCGGACGCCTTTGCCAGCACCACGAACCGTGCGACCAGCAGCGGGTTGACCGGGTCCCGGCCGGGCTTGCGCTCGATCCGACCCCGGGTGTTGACCGCGGCGTACGCCTCCAGCACGGCGAGCGCGGCCAACGTCACCACGGGCAGCCAGGGCAGCCGGGGAATACCGCTGTAGTAGAGGGTGCTGATCAGCAGCCAGGCCACCGCGGCGGCGGCCAGGGCGGCCACGACCAGGCTCGAGATCCGGGTGGGACCCATCCGCGACCGGTCGGGGCCCGGCCCGCCCGGTGGTGGGGACTTCGCCTGCGTCATGCCGGCCGGCTCCACTCGGTCATGCGGTCGACTCTAACGCCAACTCCGGCCGGGCACGCAGATCCAGCACGTCGTCCGCAGCCGGGCCGGCGGTGAGCAGGTCGGTCAGCCAGCCGTGACCAGGCAGCCGCCCGTACGGCTGGATGTCGATCCACGGCCGCAGCACGAACGCCCGCAGGTGCGCCCGAGGATGCGGCAGGGTCAGCTCGGGGTCGTCGCTGAGCACCGGCTCGTCGTCGTCGCCCCAGACGGCGATCACGTCCACGTCGAGGGTGCGCGGTCCGAACCGCCGCTGCGGGTCACGCACCCGGCCGGCCGCGAGTTCCGCGGCCCGGGCCCGCTCCAGCCAGTCGCGCGGTGTCGCCGCCTCGTCCTGGGCCAGCAGCACCGCGTTGAGATACGCGGGCTGGTCGGCGTCACCCCACGGTGGAGTCTCGTACACGCCGGAGACCACGAGCACGGCGTCGCCGAGCGTGGCGACGGCCGTCCGCAGGTGCGCCAGCCGGTCGCCCAGGTTGCTGCCGAGCGAGAGGACCGCGCGGGTCATCGGGAACGCCTACGGGTCATGGTGACCGCCACGTCGGTGAAGGTGTGCGGCACCGGGGCCTCCGGCTTGTGCACGGTGACCGTGGCGGTGTCGACCCGCTCGTCGGCCAGGCAGACGGCGAGCAGCCGGTCCGCCAGGGTCTCGATCAGGTTGACCGGCTCGCCGGTCACCACCGCGACCAGGCGCTCGGCCAGCTCGCCGTAGTGCACGGTGGCGGCGACGTCGTCACTGGCGGCGGCCGGGCCGAGGTCCATCTCCAGCACGGCGTCGACGACGAAGTCCTGACCCTGGGCCCGTTCGAAGTCGTACACCCCGTGCCGGCCCCGGGCCCGCAGGCCGGTCAGCTGGATCCGGTCGGTCGTCATCACTGCCCCTCTCGCTTCCGGCCGGCCCCAGCGAAGACCAGGCGTGGACTCCCGGTGGCGGCCCAGACGGCGAGCGCGTCGGTGGTGGCGCGCACGTCGTGCACGCGTACCCCCCAGGCGCCCGCCGCGACCGCGAGCACGCTGGTGGCGACGGTGGCCGCCTCCCGCTGCGCGGTCGGCCGCGGTGTGCCGTCCGCGGCGGCGAGCAGCCCGCCGAGGTACGACTTGCGGCTGGCGCCGAAGAGCAGCGGGTACCCGAGGTCCAGCAGCTCCGGCAGGCGGGCACTGAGTTCCCAGTTGTGCGCGGCCGTCTTGGCGAAGCCGAGGCCGGGGTCGATGACGATGCGGTCGGCGGCCACCCCGGCGGCCAGCGCGGCGCCGACCCGCTGCGACAGCTCGGCCCGTACGTCGGCCACCACGTCGCCGTAGCTGGCCAGCTCGCGCATCTGCCGGGAGTGGCCCCGCCAGTGCATCAGTACCCAGGGGCAGCCGGCGTCGCGGACCACCCGGGCCATGTCGGGGTCGGCCAGGCCGCCGGAGACGTCGTTGACCACTGCCGCTCCGGCGCCCAGGGCGGCCTCCGCCACCCGGGCGCGGCTGGTGTCGATGCTGACCGGTACACCGGCTGCGGTCAACGCGCGGATGACCGGCAGCACCCGTTCGGCCTCGGTCGCGGCGTCGATCCGCTCGGCGCCCGGGCGGGTCGACTCGCCGCCGACGTCCACCAGCTGCGCTCCGGCGTCGCGCAGACGGACGCCGTGTCCGACGGCGGCGTCGAGGTCGGCGTACCGTCCGCCGTCGGAGAAGGAGTCCGGCGTGACGTTGAGGACGCCCATCACCACCGGGCCCGGAGCCCGTACCAGATCGGTCACGACTAGACGGTACCGGTCGCGGTGGCGGCCCTCTCCGACCCGGTCGGCCCTGACACCACCACGCCTGACGTGCGCATTGGAACAGGTGTACGATCGGTCATCCGGGCAGCATCGGGCAGCCCCTTCGCGGCTTGTCGCAATCCGGGGCGGCCCGTACGCTTTGGAATTGGCCAGCATCGAGACGGCGAAGCTTGAAGGGAGGGCCGAAGCGGGAAAAACCGCCCAAAGCTCGCCACTCTCCGTGGTGAGTAACGAACGCAGGGTCGAGAACGCTGCGCCCTGTGAGCACATTTCCCGCAAGGCTTGCCTATTGCACCGCCGCGGCACCGCCGGCCGCGCTATGGGGAGGTTCCAGTGATCGCCTTCGAGCTCATGGAGACGACGTCGTCCGGCGTCGCCCACGCGCTCTCCACTCTGGCGTCGGCTCCGCTCGCCGAGCCGGCCCCGAAGGGGATCGACACCAACAGTGTGGTCACCTTCTTCGCCAGCAAGATCGCACCGATCCTGCTCGCCGTCCTGGGCGTCATCTTCATCGGCCGCGCCAGCCGGGGCGAGATCTCCAAGGTGCTCACCAGCTCCGCGATCGCCATCGTCGGGCTGGCCTTCATCGCCGGCGCGGCAACACTCTTCTTCGTCGGCGATTACCTGATCGACCTGATCTTCGAATAGGCGCGTTCACCACATGCGGCTGCGCACCGACGACGACATCTACCGGGCACGCCTGGTCTACCTCGGGCCGCCCGGTTACACCCTTCCGGTCCACCTGCCGTACGCCCAGTACGGGCTCTTCATGCTGCTCGTCCCCCTCTACATGTTCATCCACTGGCTGTTCACGTTCACGGTCGAGCTCTTCCCAGCCTGGGAGATCGCGCTGGCCATCGTGACCACGTCGTTCATCTTCCGGCACGTCGACCCGGACCGGCCGGCGCGGGTGGTCATCCGCACCGCGCTGACCGACTGGCGACGCACCCGGGAGCCGGCCGTCGAGCAGCGCGATCCGCGCCTGGTCGGCAGTCGGATCAGGATCCGGGAGGAGCTGGCATGACCGGGCGTACACCGAGCGGTCCGTCGTTCGACGCGGGTGGGGCGATCGCATGAGCCGCGCTTCCACGCCGGGGTCCCCGGCCGGCCGCCCGGGCGCACCCGCAGGTCACCGTGCGCAGTCGTTCGACTACACCGACGGCGAGGACGAGGTGGCGCTCGACCCCGCGCTGGTGACCTCGCCCGGGCACGGGGCGGTCGGCGTCTTTCAGGCGCCCCGGCCGGTGCCCCGACGTACGCCGCCCGCCGAGCCCACCGCCGTGACGGCGGGCGAGAACGCCGACATCGACTCGCCCTTCCTGGACCTGTTCGGTGGCGCCCGACCCGGCGGTGCGCGAGCCATTCCGGCCGCCCCCGCCATCCGGGACCAGCCGGCGATCCCGCAGCAACCGCCGACCGTCGCACCGCCGGCCCGCCCGGCTCCCGAGCTGGAGCCACCGTGGACACCCGACGACCGACCCACCGGCGGCCGACGGCCCGTCGAGCCACGACGCGCGGATGCCTACCCGGCCACCGAGTCCCGGGTGCCGCATCAGGCGGGTGACCGACTGCCGATGCTGCACCCGACGAGCGACACCGACCCTGCCGTCGGCGGCCCGTCCCCGTCGAGGGCCGCAGCCCCGGCGACCCGGGCACCCAGCGCCACACCCGTCAGCCGTCCAACGGCGACGCCGTCGGGCCGGCCGACCGCGCCGGTGGAGCGACCGGCCGTCCCGACTGACCGGCCGGCGGTCCCGCTGGACCGACCATCGGCACCGACGGAGCGGCCGGCCAGCGCCGCACCGGCGGACCGGCCAGCCCTGGAGCGGGCACCCCGCGGCGCCGACGGCTCGGAGCGACCCAGGGGAGCCGGGAAAGAGGTCGTCGCGCCCCGGCAGCGCGCCGCGAGCCGGCAGGACCGACCCGTCCGACCGACCCGGGTCCGCGCTCCGAAGATCAAGTTCGGGGATCGGGACCCGTCTGTCGAACTGGCCATCACCGAGATCGCCGGCCACCTGACCTTCACCCCGAACACCGTCACCGCCTGGTACTGGCTGCCCGAGGTGCGCTGGGCGTTCCGACCGGACGCCGAACGCGAGGCGCTGCTGTCGGCGATCTCCGAGCAGTACGCGGGCCTCGCCGGTTTTCGGCTGCACCTGCGCCGCACCACCCGGCCGTTCCCCGCCGACGAGTGGGCACGCACCATCGACGCGCACACCGCCTCGCCGCTGCCCGACGTGCCCGGCACCGCCGGGTGGGCCGACCACCTGGTCGCCGCCCAGCGGCACCTGATGGCCGTCAACCACGCCGAGGGGCAGACCTACCTGGGGGTCACCTTCGCCCGCCGGTCCCTCGGTGACTCGCTCACCGAGCGGGTGCTGCGCACCTTCGGCCGGGGCACCGCCGACGGCGAACGCCGCAAGCTGGGCCGCACCGTGGAGCAGTTCGACGAGGTGCTCGGCGCGTTCGGCATGCGCGGCCGCCGGGTCACCGCCCAGGAGTTGGAGTGGCTGCTCTACCGCTCGGTGGCGCTGTGCATGGCGCCGCCGGGCACGCTCTCGCCGGTGACCGACGGACGCTGGGAGCGCGGCGACCTGCTGGCGCTGACCGAACAGGTCGAGCGTTACCGCACCCCGTACGGCTCGACCGTGAAGCTGGTCAACCGGATGACCGGCGAGGAACGGCACGTGGCCGTGCTCGCCGTCGGTCGGATGGAGCCGCTGGAGATCCCGGAACGACACGAGCCCTGGCTGCACTTCCACGAGCGCCTGCCCTGGCCCATGGAGATCTCCACCCGGGTCGACATCCTCGGCTCCGGCGACTCGTTCCGCAATCTCGAACACCGGCTGCGGATGATCCGCTCCCAGCAACTCGACTACGCCGAGCACGGCATCGACGCACCGCCCGAGCTGGAACGACTGGCCAAGCGCGCGCTGGTGATCGGCGACGAGATGACCACCGGGTTGCCCGTCGACTCGGCCCGCGCACACGGTTGGCACCGGATCGCGGTCGGCGGCCGAACGAGGGAGGAGTGCCTGGAGCGGGCCCGTCGCCTGATCCAGCTCTACTCCCGCGAGCTGCGCATCTCGCTCCAGCATCCGAAGAACCAGGACTGGCTGGCCCGCGAGTTCATTCCCGGCGAGCCGATCGCCAACACCGGGTACGTCCGCCGGATGCCGGTTCCGCTGCTCGCCGCCGCACTCCCCCAGGCGGCGTCCAACGTGGGCGACCGGCGGGGCGACCTGATCGGCCGTACCGCCGGCACCTGCCGCCGACCGGTCTTCCTCGACCTGCACTTCCCCATGGAGGTCCGGGAACGCTCCGGGCTCGCGGTCTTCGTCGCCGAGCCGGGTGGTGGCAAGTCGACCCTGCTCGGCGCGCTGGGCTACCTGGCCGCCCGGCGAGGCGTGCAGGTGACCCTGCTCGACCCGTCCGGCCCACTGGCCCGGCTCTGCGCCATGCCCGAACTGCGGCCGTACTCCCGGGTGTTGAACCTGACCGGCTCGGAGCACGGCACGCTCGCGCCCTACTCGCTCATCCCGACACCGCTGCGCAGCGAGTTCGGCATCGGTGCCGCCGGTGACCGGGAGTTCGAGATCGCGGTCTCCAACGCCCGGGCCGAACGACGGATGCTCGTCCAGGACATCTGCATGATGCTGGTACCGCCGCAGGTGGCCCGGGAGGCGTCCACCGCCACCCTGTTCCGGCACGCCGTCCGCCAGGTACCCGCCGAGGAGACCTCCACCCTGGACGACGTGGTGAGCTGCCTCGGCCGCCTCGACGACGACGCCGGCAAGGAACTGGCCAACCTGCTGCTGGACACGGCGGAGATGCCGCTGGCCATGCTCTTCTTCGGCCGGCCACCGGAAGGGCTGCTCGGAGCCGACGCGGCGCTCACCGTGATCACCATGGCCGGACTGCGGTTGCCCGACCTCAAGATCGAACGCGAGTACTGGTCGGCCGAGGAGGCCCTCGCCCTGCCGATGCTGCACACCGCACACCGGCTCGCCGTCCGCCGCTGCTACGGCGGGTCGATGTCGTCGCGGAAGCTCGTCGGCCTGGACGAGGCGCACTTCATGGAGGGCTGGCGCTCCGGCCGGTCGTTCCTGGTCCGACTCGCCCGGGACTCCCGCAAGTGGAACCTCGCCGCGCTGGTCGCCTCGCAGAACCCCCGCGACATCCTCGGCCTCGACGTACAGAACCTGGTCTCCACCGTCTTCGTCGGCCGCATCGCCGAAGACGCCGAGATCGCCTCCGAAGCCCTCCGGCTGCTGCGGGTGCCGGTCAACGACGGATACGAGGCGACCCTGGCCTCCCTCTCCGCCGCCGACACCAGCTCAGCCAACCGGCTCGGCTTCCGCGAGTTCGTGATGCGCGACGTCGACGGCCGGGTGCAGAAGGTCCGAGTCGACGTCTCGTACGTCGAAGGGCTGCTGGACCACCTCGACACGACGCCCGCCGCGATCGCCGCGGCGGCCGGAGTGCTGCCGAGCATCCCCCTGCCGGATCTGGAGGCGTGACATGGCGAGGGCCCGGGCGAGGATCGCATCGTTCCTGCTCGCCCTCGGCGTACTGGCCGGGGCCAGCGTCGCCTGGCCGTTGATCGGTGCGGAGGCGGCCTCGGCCGCGCCACCCGTCGTCCAGGCCCGCGCCGACCTCTGCACGACCCCGGAATGGCAGGCCGACTTCCGCGCCTGCGTGGCCAAGCTGAAGCAGGTAAGCGATACGGAGATCGACTGTCGGAAGCCGCCCGTGCCGTCGGCCCCGGACTCAGGCCTGGCCGGCTGGTTCGCTTCCCGCCCGGATTCGTCCAAGTTGCCTGGGCCAAAGGGCCTTTACAGCGACTACGGCTACGGCGGCTACAGCTTGAACACCTATGACGTCGATGGTGGATGTGCCTCCACCATTCTCCATCCGGACTACAAATTCACCACCACGGTCGCCAACGGAGAGTTCATGATGGCCACGGCGGTCGTGGGTGCCTCGAACGCTCTGCGGGAGCGGGCCTGGGATCCTCGGACGATGTGGAGTTGGGCCGACCCGCTGGTGGAGAAGGCCACCAAGGCCGTCTACCAGAAGGTGTTCAGCGTCTTCGGGATCATCACGCTGTGCGTGGTGGGTCTCTACCTCCTCTGGCGCTCCCGCCAGTCGGACATGAGCAACGCGATGACGACGGCCGGCTGGGCCTTGCTGGTAATGGTGGCGGTCACCGCGCTGGCCGCCTGGCCGGTCAAGTCAGCGAACATTGCCGACGGGACTCTGATCACCTCTCTCGGCGTCGTGCACGACGCCATAGGTCCGGCTTCCAGGGACACCCCGCCGGATCAGTGCGACGATCCGAATCCCGCAGCTTGCAAGGACAACCGGCCGCCGGCTGTCCGGGCCAGTGACACTGCCACCGAGTCCATGCTCTACCGCAACTGGCTACGCGGTGTGCTCGGCTCGGCGGACAGCGAGACGGCCCGCAAGTACGGCCCCGCCCTGTATGACGCCAAGGCGTTCTCCTGGGAGGAGTCGGAGAAGCTGCGCGCCAACCCGGCCACCCGTCCTGGGACGATCAAGGCCAAGCAGCAGCAGTGGATGACGGTTGCGGAGCAGATCAAGACCGAGGACCCGGAGGCGTACGAGTTCCTGACGGGCAGCCGGGACATGGATCGAATCGGCTCCGGATTCATCGCGGTGCTCGCGGCCGTGCTCTTCGCCATGTTCGACCTGACCGCGTCGGTGCTGGTCCTGCTGGGCTTCCTGATCTTCCGGTGGGCGGTGATCGCGGCACCCATCCTGGGCACCGTCGGGCTTCTCCGGCCGGCCAGCGCCGGACTGCGGCGGTTGGCGAACGCGGTGGTCGCCGCGGTCTTCAACATCGCCATCTTCGGCACCGGCGCTGCCATCTACCTGTTCGCGGTCGACCTGATCATGAGTACGCCCGCCCTGCCGGGCTGGCTCCAGGTGGTGCTGGTCTGGCTGTGCGGTGTGGTCGGCTGGCTGCTGCTGCGGCCATACCGGCGGATCACCCAACTCGGTGGCAAGGACAGCAGCGAGGCGGTCAGCTCGGCCGGGTCCTGGCATCGTCGGTTCTTCCGGGACATGCGGGTCGCGGCGCGTCTGGATGTGGTGGAGCCCGGCGGCACCGCCGAACCCGTGGGCGGTCGTCGCCGGTCACCAGACGCGGAGCTGACCCGGCTACGCCCGGAGGCACGACTGGAGGACCCGGTCCCAACGCCGACGGCCCCGGTCGGTGGCGGACGCGCCGACTCCGGGCGGCCGGACGGTCAGGAACGCGTGGACGAGACGCCCTCGCACCAGTCCGGCGGCCGACGCGGCGCGGTGCCGCCTCAACCTCGCCGGCGACAACCAGCGACCTGGACCGAGCCCGACGTGCCTGCTGAGAACCCGTCGTTCGTGGTCTATCGACCGGGATCTACCGAGCGCGTACCCGACCGCACCGGGCCGCGGGTGCGCTCAGAGGCACGGTGACAGCCATGCGACGGGCACTGGAGTTCCTCTTCACCCGGGCGCTGCGATCTCGGCTGGGAGTGGCGCTGCTCATCGCGGTGCTTATCTTCGGCGTGATCGGGGCGGCCCGGCTCGTTTCCGGCGCCGCCGACCCCGCAGACGGGTTGAGCAGTCGGCCGAACCAGCCGGTCAGCACCGTGGACCCAACGGCCGGCGCCGACGGCGTGCTGTCCACCGAAGTGCCGCCGTCCCCGGTGACCCGGCCCGGTGCCCGCACACCCGAGCAGACTGCCGAGCGGTTCGCCGCCGCCTGGCTCGGCCGCCCCGGGATGACCGCCGAAGAGTGGCAGGCCGGCATGCGGCCGCTCTCCACGCTGGCGCTGACCGAGAAGTTGAACGGTGCCGAGCCGGCAACCGTGCCCGCCGAGAAGGTCACGGGATCCCCGACCATGCGGGAGCGGACCGAGACGTTCGTCGAGATGCTGCTTCCTCTCGACGCCGGGCAGCTCCGGCTGGAACTGGTCGCCTCCGACGGAGCATGGCTGGTCGACGTGGTGGACTGGGAGAGGCCGTGAACGACGTTGGCACTGCCGTCACACGCCGTCGACCTCTCCGGCTCGGTGTGATCGCCGCGACGCTCACCGGGTTGCTGCTCCTGCTGTGCTGCACCGGTGGCACTGCGGCGTTCTTTCTCACCGGGCTCGGCGGCGACGACGCGAAGAGTGGAGACGACCCGGCGGGCTGGGGGTGCGGACCGGTCCGTCCGGTGAACATCGCGGGCAAACTGCCACGGTTCACCGAATACGGCGACGCGCAGATTCGCAACGCGGCGATCATCATCAAGGTCGGCCAGGACATGGGGGTGCCCTCTCGTGGCTGGGTGATCGCCCTGGCCACCGCGATGCAGGAGTCCGCCCTACGAAACCTGGCGAACAGAAGGGTCCCCGCGTCGCTGGCACTGCAACATGAGGGCGTCGGTGCCGACCACGACTCGCTGGGCCTGTTCCAACAGCGGCCGGGGTGGGGCTCGGTCGCCGATCGGATGACGCCCGCGTACACGGCCCGGAAGTTCTACGAGAAGCTCGTCAAGGTGCGGGGTTGGCAGCGCCGCCCGCTGACTGCCGTAGCGCAGCAGGTCCAGGTCAGCGCCTATCCGGACGCATACGCCAAACACGAGGAGGTGTCCAGCCGGATCGTGGACGCGCTGGCCGGAGGTGCCGCCCGCACCGTCGAGATCAACGGTAAGGCGATGTGCAACGCGGCTGAGCGCGGCGAGATCGCCGCCTCCGGCTGGACCGCGCCGATACCCGGCGGTGTCGGCTCCGGCTTCCGTACCGCCAGCCGACCCGGCCACGACGGGGTCGACATTGCTGCGGCCAAGGGGACGGAGATCCGCGCCGCAGCGGCCGGCCGGGTGCTGGTCGCCAAATGCGACCCGGACAACCGCAACCGGGAGGACTGCGATGTGGACGGGTTCCCCGACAAGGGTGGCTGCGGCTGGTTTGTCGACCTGCTGCATGCCGGCGGCTACATCACGCGGTACTGCCACATGGTGGTCCGGCCCCGCGTCAAAGAGGGGCAAATGGTTGCGGCCGGCGAGGTGATAGGCCAGGTGGGCAGCAGCGGTAACTCGTCCGGCCCGCACCTGCATTTCGAGGTGCACCTTCGCAACAACCGCAACCCCTCCGGCGCGGTGAATCCGGTCCCGTTCATGCGCGACCGGGGCGCCCCGCTGCGTCGTCCGGCGTGAGGCCACCACAGTTATGACCGGACCCCTGCCGGACCCGTTCGCCGACCAGCCCGACTGGGCGCCCCAGCCACCCCGTCCGCTGACCATCGTTCCGGCCACCGAACGGGTCGAGTTGCGTGGGCAGCGGGTGCTGGTGGGGTTGCCCGGGCTGGGCTGGCGGGGTGACCTGCGCGCCGACGACCGGGTGGTACAGGGCGCGCGCACCTACGTGCCGGTGATTCCCGAACACGAGTGGTACCGAGCCGAAGCGGAGCAGGTCGAGGTGTTCGCGCCTCTGGTGCCGGTGGAGCGGGTCTGGGTGGAGACGGTCAGTGAGCGGCCCGGGCCGGGTGGCGCCCGGGAGACCGGAATCCGGCTGGTCTCGCTGGACGGCCCGGCACACCCGTCCCCCACACCCGTCTTCGAAGCAGACGCGGTGACCGGGCGCCGGGTGGTGCACGTCGAGGGCGCGCGGGAGCACCGCGACCTGCGGGCGGTCACCGAAACCTATTCGGGCGCCGAGGGAGACATCTGCGTCCGGATCACACCCGAGGTGGAGTGGTACCGCTGGGCGTGGCGCGGGCAGTCACCCACGACCCTGGAGGTGCCGGTCCATCTCTTGTGGATCGAATGACGGTCAAGCAGCTTTCATACCGCCGCAAACCCGCCAGCCGTCGTCGTCCTCGATCACGTCGAACACCCAATCCTCCCGACGACTGCTCCTGGGAACGCCGTCAGCAGAACCGGCGATGATCAACGTCGTGGCAACAGACTCACCTTTGCCTGACGGTGTGCGGGTCAGTGGTCCCCAACTCACTGAAACATTGACACCGAACTTCGACTCACGCTGCTCGGCCTCAGTCCGGAGATCCCTCACAGCCTGCAACTGCGCCCCGGTCTCACAGGTAAAGAGGCCCGCTTTCGCATCATTGCGATCCACGAGGAATGCGCGCAAGTAGTTGTCCACCACCACGTCTGGAGCGCTGCGGTCGGGCGTGGTTGCTCGGTCGTACAGCACGTATCCGGTGATGCCAGCGCCGACGGCGAGCAGGGCGAGCACCCCGGCGACCACGGTGAGCACCGTTCGCATCCGCCGGCGCGGCGTTTGAGGGGCCGGCGCGGCCGGGGCCGGCGGCAGCTGCTCGGATGGCGTCCGCTGGGCCGGTACGCGGGAGACCTGGGAACCGGCGGGGGGCTGCACTGATTCCACCTCCTGACGTTATCGGCTGGAGGCTCCGGAGCCAATGCCTCAGATCCAGCGGATCGTGACGGACCCCTCCCCATCGGTGAGATCTCCGACAACACCGGCGCACCGCCGCGGCACCTCCCGGAGGAGTGGCCTCGGCTGGGATACCGTCTCTGCTCGGGGAGGGGTTGCCAACCTCGGGTAGAGGGGGTGGACGCGGTGGCCGGTCCGAAGGCTCGCACGAACCGCGCCGCAGCTCTGCACCGTCGGGCTGCCGCCGTGGCGACGGCCGCCGCCGACATCCTCGACGAGACCCGGCCCGCACCTGCCGATCAGCGCCGCCAGTACGAGGCGGCCGATCGGCTGCGTGTGGTCGCGGCGCAACTGGCTCCGGGCTGGTCGGGGGCCGCTCTGGACTCACTCACCGTGGATTCTCCGGCGGGTGATGGTCCGCCGCTTTTCGTCCGGGTCGGTACGGCGGCACCGTTGGACGATGCGCGTTTTCCGGCGCTGGTGCCGCTGGTCGGCACGGGTCATCTGAGTGTGGACGCCGACGCTCGGGATCCTCGGGTGGCGGGGCTGCTGCGGGCTGTGCTGCTGCGGTCGCTGGGTGCGGCGCCGGCTGGTGCCCTGCTGGTTCGTGCGGTGGATGCCACGGGCACCGTGCTCGCACCGTTCGGGGCGCTGGCCGATGCCGGCCTGTTGCCGCCGCCCGCGGTGGACGTGGCGGGTCTGCGCGCGGTGCTGACCGAGGCGGAGCAGTGGGTGACTCCGGGGGCGAGCGGGCGTCGACGCCATGACCGTACGTTGTTGCTGGTGCTTGCCGCGCTGCCGGAGCTGACCGGGCCGACCGACCTGGCGCGGGTCGAGGCGTTGGCCGAGCAGGGGCCGACGGCCGGGCTGCACCTGGTGGTGGCGGGTTGGCCACCTGCCGGGCCGTACGCGGCTCGGGCTCCGTTGCCGCACGCCACGCCGCTGGCGCTGCGCAACGCGTACGCGCTGCTGGGTGACCCGCCGGGGGCGTCCTTCACCGGTCCGGGTGTCGAGCCGCCGGGTGGGCTGAACTCGCCGGTCTTCGTCGAGGCGGATCCGCCTGCCGATCTGGTGGACGCGGTGTGTCGGCGGCTGGCCGCGCAGGTGGAGGCGGGTTCTCGGCTGGGTTTGGCGGAGCTGCTGCCGGAGACCGGTGACCGGCTCTGGGAGTCGGATCCGGCGAACGGGTTGACCACCACGGTCGGTGACGCGGCGGGACGGCCGGTGCCGTTGGGTTTCACCGAGCTGACCCCGCACTGGCTGGTCAGCGGCCGGTCCGGTGGGGGTCGCGCGGCTTTCCTGACCACCGCGTTGCTCGGTCTGGCCGCCCGGTACGGCCCGGACGACCTGGCGCTCTACCTGGTGGATCTCGGCGACGGTGAGTCCTTCGTGGAGTTCCTGCAGACCGAGCGGGACCGGTCCTGGATTCCGCAGGTGCGGGCGGCGGCGATGGCCGCTGACCGGGAGTACGTCCGGGACCTTCTCGACCAGTTGACGGCTGAGGTGCGGCGTCGGGCGGAGTCGGGTGGGCGGGCCGGTGGTCAGCGCTTCGCTGAGCTGCGCGAGCACCGCCCGCTGCCCCGGATCGTCTGTGTGGTGGACAATGTGCCGCTGCTCTTCGCCGAGCGGGACCGGCTGTCCGCCGAGGTGGCCGCCCAGGTGGACGGGCTGGCGCGGACCGGCCGGGCGTGGGGCGTGCACCTGGTGCTGGCCGGTGCGGGTGAGCTGGGACTGTCCGTCCGCGCGGACGCCGGGCACCGGGATTCGGTGCTGGGGCAGTTCCCGGTGCGGGTGGCGCTCCCGGGTGGCAGCCCGGTGTTGGAGCCGACCAATGATTCGGCCGCCGGTCTGCCGGTGGGCAGCGCGGTGGTGAACACGGCCGGCGGGCTGGGTGGTCCGCGCGGTGCGATCCGGGGTCACGAGCGGTTGATCCGGCATCCCGACCCGCAGGACCACCCGGAGGTGGGGGAGCAGCTGCGACACGAACTGTGGGAGGCCCGGCCGGCGGGTTCGGTGCCGCCGGTGGTCTTCGCCGGGTACGCCCGGCCGGTACTGGGCAACGATCCGCGGTACCGGTCGGCATCGGGCGGGCAGGTGCACGGGCCTGCCGCTCTGCTGGGCCGGGCGGTGGACGTGGCCCGCTCGACGGTCGCCGTACCGCTGGGGCCGGCGGCGGGGCGCAACCTCGCGGTACTGGGATCGGGCCCGGCGGCCGGCGGGCTGCTGGCGACGGCGGCCCGCAGCACGGCCGTTCACCACACGCCGGGCACGGCCCGGTTCCTGGTGGCGGCGCCGGATCCGGGTGCCCGGCCGCTGGCGGAGGCGTTGACGGCCGAGCTGGCTGCCCGACACCCGGCCACCATGGTGGACCTGCCGACGCTGTTCGCGGACGTGGATGCGGAGCTGCCGACCTACCTGGTGGTCTTCGGGTTGGATCGGCCGGGCCCTCGGGAGTTGCCGGTGGACCGGCTGCGCGGGCTGCTGCGGGACGGGCCGCCGGCTGGCCGGCACCTGTTGGGCTGGTGGCGGGCGGTGCCCCCGTTCGCCGCGCTGTTGGAACCGGACGGCGAGGTGGACAAGTTGGCCGCCGTGGCGGTGCTGGACGTACCGGCCGCGCAGCTCTCCGCCGTCTTCGGCCGGCCGGTGGAGTGGCGGGGCCGCCCCGACCGGGCGGTGCTCTGGGACGGCCCGGACGAGCGGGGCACGGTTCTGGTGCCGTTCGCCGACGAGGCCGGGTGATCCCGGTGGCACGGACGGAGGGTGTGGGTGTGGGTCCGAACGCGACGGTGACGGGGCCGGGGCGGCAGCGTGCCGCCGGGCCGGACCGGGACGACGCGGATCCCACCGCGGCCTGGTCGGAGTACCTCGCCGCGGCGCGCCAGTTGGACGGGGTACGCCGCGGCGCGGCGGCTGCCGCCGGTGAGCAGGCCCGGTCGGCGGAGGCCGCCCGGGAGGAGCTGACGCTGGTCCGTACGGGGCTGGCGAGCCAGCAGGAGCGGCTGCGCGAGCTGGGCGTACCGGCGATCTCGCTGGTGCCGTCGCGCCGGAGCTGACCGAGGCGGCCCGGTCGCGCCGGTGTGGTCCTCGGCGCGGGGCTGGCCGTGTCGGTGGGCTCCGGTGTGGTGGCGCTGCTGGTGAGTGGGCAGGTGCTGGAGAGCGCCAAGGTCGAGCGGTCGATTCCGCTGATCGGCGACGCGCACCTCGTCACGTCGCTCTTCTTCGACATCGGCGTGTACCTGGTCGTGATCGGGCTGGTGCTGGACATCCTGCGCAGTCTCGGTGCCGAGGTGGACCGGCACATCGAGGCGACCGGGACCGCCTCGGGCGGGCTGACCGTCGACAAGGGGGAGCGGGCATGACCGCGGCCGGCGCCAGGCCGACGCTGATCCTGGTGCTCGCGGTCGCGGTGCTGGTCGGCTGCGGGGTGATCCTGCTGTTGGAGCGCAGCCTGACCCGCATCCTGCTCGGTGTGATCCTGATGGGCAACGGTGTCAACATGCTGATCCTGCTGGGTGGCCGGTCCGGTGGGGCGCCGGTCGTCGACACCGGCCCGGTGGACGGGATGAGTGACCCGTTACCGCAGGCCATGGTGCTGACCGCCATCGTGATCACGTTCGGTTTGACGGCGTTCCTGCTCGCCGTCGCGTACCGCAGCTGGTATCTCACCGGTGACGACGAGGTGCCCGACGACCTGGAGGACCGGCAGATCATCCGCCGGGCCGGGCGCAACGAGGTGAGTGCCGTGGACCTCGGCGGGGAGGGCCCGGACGGCGACCCGGAGCAGGTGGATCCCGAACCCGCCCGCCGCCGGCTGCGGCGCGGGGAAGAGGCGTGATGGGTGCGCTCCTGCCGCTGCCCGTGGTGGTGCCGTTGCTCGGCGCGGCGCTGACCCTGCTGTTGGCCACCCAACCCCGGATTCAGCGCGCGGTAAGCGTGCTCTGCCTGACCGGCACCTTCACCGTCGCCGTGGTGCTGCTGGTGCAGGCGTACCGTTACGGGCCGGTGGTGATGGCGATCGGTGGGTGGCCGGCCCCGGTGGGCATCGTGCTGGTCGCCGACCAGCTCGCGGCGTTGATGGTGGTGGTCTCCTCGGCGGTGACCCTCTGCGTGTTGCTGTACTCGATCGGGCAGGGTCGCAGCGAGACCGGCGAGACCACGCCGGTGGTCATCTTCCACCCGACGTACCTGGTGCTCACCGCCGGCGTCACCACCGCGTTCCTCGCCGGTGACCTGTTCAACCTGTTCGTCGGCTTCGAGATCCTGCTGGTGGCCAGCTTCGTGCTGATCACCCTGGGCGGCACCGAGACCCGGATCCGGACCGGGTCGACGTACGTGGTGGTCAGCATCCTCTCCTCGATGATCTTCCTGACCGCCGTGGGGCTGGTGTACGGGGCCACCGGCACGCTCAACCTGGCCCAGCTCGCCCAGCGCCTGGACGCGCTGCCCGACCGCGTGCGGCTCACCCTGCAACTGATGCTGCTGCTCGCCTTCGCGATCAAGGCGGCGGTCTTTCCGCTGTCGGCCTGGCTGCCGGACAGCTACCCGACCGCACCGGCTCCGGTCACCGCCGTGTTCGCCGGGCTGCTCACCAAGGTGGGTGTCTACGCGATCATCCGCACCGAGACGCTGCTCTTTCCCGGCGGGCAGGTCGACGGTCTGCTGATGGTCGTCGCGGGGCTGACCATGCTGGTCGGCATCCTCGGCGCGGTGGCCCAGTCCGACCTGAAGCGGCTCTTCTCGTTCACCCTGGTCAGCCACATCGGCTACATGATCTTCGGGGTGGCGTTGAGCACCGCCGCCGGACTCTCCGGCGCGATCTTCTACGTGGTGCACCACATCACCATCCAGACCACGTTGTTCCTGGTCGCGGGGCTGGTCGAGGAGCGGGCCGGCAGCACCGACCTGCGCCGCATCGGTGGGCTGGCCCGGGTGGCGCCGTTGCTCGGCGTGCTGTTCTTCGTCCCGGCGATGAACCTCGCGGGGGTGCCCCCGTTCTCCGGTTTCCTCGGCAAGCTCGGGCTGCTCCAGGCCGGCGTGGCGGCCGGCGGGGCACTGCCGGCGGCGCTGGTCGCGGCCGGCACGTTGACCAGCCTGCTCACCCTCTACGTCGCCTCCCGGGTGTGGAACATCGCCTTCTGGCGGGCGCCCCGGCTGGCCACCGCTGAACCCGTCGTCCGGCTGCCCCGGCTGATGGTCGGCGCCACCATCGCCCTGGTCGCGTTCGGTCTGACGCTGACCGTGCTGGCGGGTCCGCTGTTCGACGTCACCGCCGACGCCGCCACCGACCTGCTGTCGCGTACGCCGTACGTGCGGGCGGTCCTGCCGGACGGTGTGCCGTGACCGGCCCGCCAAACGGCGAACCGGAGGACGGCGGCGAGCAGTCCGCGTCCCGACGTGGCCGGTTCGGACGGTGGCGGGACCAGGCGGTGGCGCTCGGCTGGCTGGTGCTGGTCTGGAACCTGCTCTGGGGCGAGATCAACTGGGCGAATCTGGCCAGTGGCCTGCTGCTGGGCAGCGCGGTGCTGGTGTTCTTCCCGTTGCCGGCGGTCACCTTCGGCGGTCGGCTGCGGCCCCGGGCGCTGCTGGCGTTCGCCGGCCGCTTCGCCGTCGAGCTGGTCAGCGCGAGCCTGCACATCGCCCGGATCGCCGTGCAGCCCGGCTACCGGCCACGCGGCGCGATCATCGCCGTCCAGTTGCGGGTGCGCACGGACCTGAACCTGGCGCTCACCGCGGAGGCGGTCTCGCTGGTGCCCGGCACGCTGATCCTCGACGTGGACCGGGAGTCAGCGACGCTCTACCTGCACGTTTTGGACACCCACGGGCCGTCGGACCTGGCCGCGTCCCGGGAGCGCACGCTCGCCGTCGAGCGGCGGATCGTCCGGGCGGTGGGCTCCGCCGCCGAACTGCGCCGCGTCGAAACCCGACCCGTCGAGAAGGGAACCTCATCGTGATCACGTTTCTGGCCGTCGTCCTCACCGCTCTGCTGTCGGTGACCGCGCTGCTGGCGCTGGCCCGGCTCTACCGGGGCCCGTCGCTGCTGGACCGGGTGATCGCCGCGGACATGCTGCTCGCCACCATGGTCGCCGCGGTGGGCGCGGAGGCGGCGGTCAACCGGCACGCCACCACGCTGCCGGTGCTCGTGGTGCTCTCCCTGCTGGGGTTCGTCGGCTCGGTGTCGCTGGTCCGTTTCGCCGTGCGGGAGCAGGCGTGATCGCGGCGGTCGCGGACTGGCTCGGCGCCGCCTGCCTGGTCGCCGGCGCGTTGCTCGGCCTGGCCGCCGCGATCGGCGTGCTGCGCTTCCCGGACGCCCTGTCCCGGATGCACGCCGCCACCAAACCGCAGGTGCTCGGCGTGCTCCTGCTGCTGCTCGGCATCGCGCTGCGGCTGCGGTCCGCGGCGGACCTCGGCATGATCGTGCTGGTGGCCGTCTTCCAGCTGGCCACCGCGCCGGTCGCGGCACAGATGATCGGGCGGGCCGCGTACCGCTCCGGCCGGCTCAACCGGGACCTGCTGGACGCCGACGACCTGGCCGAACGCGGCGCGGGCGGCGGTTAGGCGGGGTCGGCCTGACGACCGGTCGTGCGGCGAACCGGACATCGGTCACCTTCGGCCCACCCCGAGCGGAGTCCCAGCCAGCGCCGATAAAATAGCGGCATGATCGACTCTTCTGCCCAGGAGGGCAGCAGTAGCCAGCCGGGTCGTGCCCGGCCTCTTCCCGTACCCACGACCCCGGGAGCCCTGAGCGACCCGTGTTGATCGTCGTCGGTCTCCTTCTGATCATCGTGCTCACCGCCGCCACCGGTTACTTCGTGGCGCAGGAGTTCGGCTACGTCGCCGTCGACCGGGGCAAGCTCCGCCAGCTCGCCGACGACGGCGACCAGGCGGCAGCCCGTGCGCTGACCGTCACCAGCCGGCTCTCCTTCATGCTCTCCGGCGCGCAGCTCGGGATCACCGTCACCGCCCTGCTGGTCGGTTACGTGGCCGAGCCGTACCTCGGCGGTGGTCTCGCCGAGCTGCTCGGCGTGGCCGGCGTCGGCGAGTCGGTCAGCCTGCCGCTGTCGGTGGTGCTGGCCCTGGTCATCGCCACCGTGGTCCAGATGGTCCTCGGCGAGCTGGCCCCGAAGAACCTGGCCATCGCGCGGGCCGAGCCGCTGGCCCGGGCGCTGAGCCGGTCCACCCTCATCTACCTCGCCGTCGCCGGGCCGGTGATCCGGCTCTTCGACCGGGCGTCGGTGCGGCTGCTGCGTCGGATCGGCATCGAGCCGATCGAGGAGCTGCCCAGCGGCGCCACACCCGCCGACCTGGAGCAGATCATCGCCGAGTCCCGCGAGGAGGGCAGCCTGGACGCCGAGATGTCCACGCTGCTCGACCGGGGGCTGGACTTCCGCGAACTCAGCGCCGGGGAGGCCATGGTGCCCCGGGTCGACGTGCACACCGTACGGGCGCACGAACCGGTGAGCCGCGTGGTCGAGTTGCTGGACACCGGCCACTCCCGCTTCCCGGTGCGCGGCGCGGAGGGCGTCGACGACCTGATCGGCATCGTCGGCATCGCCGACGTGCTCGGCGTACCCCCGGGGGAGCGGGCCACCACCCCGGTGAGCGCGGTGGCGGGGCCGCCGTTGCTGGTGCCGGAGACGTTGCCGCTGCCCACGGTGCTCGACCGGCTGCGGTCCGGGCACCGGCAGATGGCGTGCGTGGTCGACGAGTACGGCGGCTTCGCCGGCGTGATCACGCTGGAGGACATCGCCGAGGAGTTGGTCGGCCCGATCCGCGACGAGGACGACCCGCCGGAGCGGGCGCCCGCCCGCCAGGACGACGGGTCCTGGGTGGTGCCGGCCCGTTGGCGGATCGACGAGGTGGCCGACAGCACCGGCATCGCCCTGCCCGAGGCCCCGGAGTACGACACCCTTTCCGGGCTGGTGATGCGGGAGTTGGGCCGGGTACCGGAGGTCGGTGACCGGTTGGAGATCAGGCTGTTGCCCGAGGGCGTCGACGCCGACGACACCGAGGCGGAGCCCCGCGCGCTGGTCGAGGTGCTCGCCGTGGACCGGCACGTGGCCGACTCCGTGCGGCTGGCGCTGGCCAGGCCGGAGGCTGCCGCATGAGCCCCGGAATCGCGCTGTTCAGCTCGGTGATCCTGCTGGCGCTGAACGGGTTCTTCGTGGCCGCCGAGTTCGCCCTGGTGGCCAGCAAGCGGTACCGCCTGGAGCAGGCGGCGGCGGGTGGCGGCCGGGCGGCACGGGCGGCGCTGGACGGTGTCCGCGAGCTGTCGCTGATGTTGGCCGGCGCGCAGCTCGGCATCACCCTGTGCACCCTGGGGCTCGGCGCGCTGGCCGAGCCGGCGATCGAGCACCTGCTCAGCCCGCTGCTGCACGCGGTGGGTCTGCCGGACGCGCCCAGCCACCTGATCGCCCTGGTCTTCGCCCTCGGGTTGGTCACCTTCCTGCACCTGGTGGTGGGGGAGATGGCGCCGAAGTCGTGGGCGATCACCGACGCCGAACGCTCGGCGACGCTGCTCGCGTTGCCGTTCCGCGCCTTCGCGCGGGTGTCCCGGCCGGTGCTCTCCGCGCTCAACGCGCTGGCCAACGCGGTCCTGCGGCTGGTCGGCGTCAACCAGCAGGACCAGCTGGCCCAGGTGCACGGCCCGGACGAGCTGCGGATCCTGCTGGAGCAGTCCCGCGAGCACGGTCTGCTCGGCGCCGAGCAGCACCAGCTGCTCACCAGCATGTTGGAGTTGCAGGGCACGTCGGTGGCGCAGGTGATGGAACCGTTCGCGACCATGGTGACCGTCCGCCGCGACGACCCGGCCCAGCGGATCGAAGAGGTCAGCCGGGACAGCGGTCGGTCCCGGCTGGCGGTGTTGGACGACGCGGGTGACGTCTGTGGTCTGGTGCACGTGCGGGAGGCGGTGCGGGTGGTCACCACCGGTCGCGTCGCCACCGCGGCGGAGCTGATGACGTCCGCGTTCACCCTGCCCGCGACGTCCTCGGTCACCGAGGCGGTGGCGGCGATGCGGGCACGGCAGTCGCAGCTCGCGTTGGTGCGCAACGGTGGCGGCCCGACCCGGCCGATCGGGTTCGTCGCGCTGGAGGACCTGCTGGAGGAGGTCATCGGCGAGTTCGACGACGAGACCGACACGGTTCCGCGCGGGCGGCGGATGCGCTGAGGCAGCGACGCCGCCGTGCCGCTCGGCGCGGCCGGGTCGGCCGGTCGGCTTGAGGTGTCCTCCACCGGGTAGGCGCGGCTGGTGCGGGGCCGGCGGGGCCCCGTCCCGGGAAGGGGGCGCGCGGTGCGGCTGACCGGGGTGTCGCGGGAGTCCGGCTGGACCGGGCTGTCCGTGCAGACCACGCTTCCCAACCCGAGCACCCGTCCGGGCCTGCGCCTGCCGGGGCGGGTGACCCTGGCCGCCGGGCCGGAGGACGTGCTCGTACGCCACATCCGGCTCGGCCTGGTCACCACGGTCGAGCCGGACGACCCGGCGGCACCGCGGCGGCTGGTGCAGTTCCACCAGGTGCCCATCGCCGGCCGGTTCGTCGTACCGGCGGGTCGCCGGCGTGCGGTGGACTTCGCCATGCCGCTGCCGTGGGAGATTCCGGTGACCACGTTCGGCGGGGTGCCGCTGCTGAGTCTGCGGATGGGCCTGCGGACCGAGGTGTCCGTCGACCCGGATCTGGACCAGGGGGCCATGGTGCCGGTCTTCGTGCATCCGGTCCCCACCCAGCAGCACGTGCTGGCGGCGCTGGACACGCTGGGTTTCATGATCCGTCAGGCGGGGTTGCAGGAGGGTGGCCTGCCCGGGGTGGAGCACACCCTGCCGTTGCACCAGCGGTGGGGTTACTGGGTGGGGCCGCTCTACGCGGGGCCGATCACCGAGCTGGAGCTGATCTTCGTCACGAACTCGGCCGGCCTGGAGGTGATCATCTGGCTGGACCGCCGGTTGGCGCTGGCCGGGATCACCCACCAGAGCATCAGCCGGTTCCGGATCTGGCACGCGGACGCCGGGCAGCGGGACTGGGCCGCGACCGTGGACGGCTGGCTGCGTCAGGCGATCAACCGGCACGCCGCGGCCGCCGCGCACGCCGACTGGTCCGCGCAGATCAACGAGTCCGCCCATGTCAGCCGCCACCCCGACGAGCCGGTCAGACCCGGCTACGGCCTGGGCGGCACCGCAGGAGGCGCCAGCTCCGGCGGCGACGGAACCTGACTCGAAGCCCCGGCCGCCGTCCCGACCGCGTCGATCATGGAGTTGTGGTGGGATGAATATCCCTATCGCGCCTTTTGCG
>NZ_JAEVHM010000066.1 GCF_016802865.1 Micromonospora parastrephiae
CGGTCTGCTGACGTCGGCGTACGATCTCCTGTCGCGCCGACCATGACGACGTACGGACACTTCTGGTCGTCGCCGGTCATCGTCTTCTCCAGCAGCTTGCGGCCGGTCGCGGCCTCGTACACCCGCAGACGACCAGCTCGTGCGCACCAGCGGCAGGGTCTGCGGCTTCGGGTCGTCGAACTTGCAGGTGCGGATCGTCGAGCCGGCGCTGACCCGGTCCAGCTCGGCGGACCGGATCAGGGTACGGGCGTTGGTAGCACGATCACGCCACCGACCGCCGCGCCGAGCAGTTGCGCCGGCACGATGCGCACCAGCCAGGCGGCCAACGGGGCGGCGATGAGCCCACCGATCAGCAGCGCGACGACTGTGGGTAGCAGGAACCCCTCGGTGCCCAGTCCGATCAGGAAGCCGACGCTGGCCGCGCCGGCGACCACGAACTCGGCGGTGTCCACCGAGCCGATCACCTTGCGCGGCTCCATGCGGCCGGAGACCAGCAGCGCCGGGGTGGCGACCGGACCCCAGCCTCCGCCGCCGGTGGCGTCGACGAACCCGGCGACCAGACCGAGCGGGCTGAGGAAGCGGCCACGTAGTCGCCCGCCGACCCGGTCGGTACGCAGTGGACGGGCGAAGCGGACCAGCAGGTACGCGCCGAGGGTGAAGAGGATGCCGGCCATCCACGGTGCGGCGGACGCGGTGGAGATCGAGCTGAGCAGGGTAGCGCCGGCGAAGGCGCCGATCGCGCCGGGCACCGCGATGCGGCTCACCACCCGCCAGTCGACGTTGCCGAAACGCCAGTGGGCCACCCCGGCGGCGAGCGTGGTGCCGATCTCGGCCAGGTGCACCGAGGCGGAGGCGGCGGCCGGGGCGACGCCGGCGACCAGCAGCAGCGTGGACGAGGTCAGCCCGTACGCCATGCCGAGCGAGCCGTCGACCAGCTGCGCGGCGAGCCCGACCAGAGCGAGGACCAGCAGCTTGCGCACGAGCGCCCCCTGACTTCTCGGTATCTCCTATCGACTTGGTCGACAATGCGCCACGGGGCGGCCGGGGTCAAGCCCCTGATCGGTGGATGGGACGCCGCCAGGCGACGGCCGGACGGCGCGGCAGGCCCGACGGGCCCCACCGCGAGGCAGGCCCGACAGCCCGGCAAGGCGGCAGGCCCGACAGGCCCGACAGCCCGGCAAGGCAGCAGGCCCGACAGGGCAGCAGGCCCGACAGGCCCGACAGGGCAGCAGGCCCGACAGGGCAGCAGGCCCGACAGGGCAGCAGGCCCGACAGCGAGGCAGCCCGGCGGTGCGGGGTCGGTCAGATCCAGGCGCGCGGGTCGGCGGCCAGCTCGGTGACCCGGGCGGGCAGCGTGCCCGCGGCCACGTCGGCGACGCTGACCAGCTCCAGGATCTCCCGTTCGCTGGCCCGCAGGGCGATCCAGACCTCCTGCAGGGCACGGGCCGGACCGTGGTAGCCGAGCTGCTCCGGGCGCTGCCCGCGTACGTGGGCGAGCGGGCCGTCGATCACGCGGATCACCTCGGCGAGGGAGATCTCCTCGGCCGGGCGAGCGAGCCAGTAGCCGCCCTCCGGACCGCGCTGGGCGTGCACGATGCCGCCCCGGCGCAGCTGAAGCAGGATGCTCTCCAGGAACTTCGGCGGGATCTCCTGGGCTCGGGCGATCTGGTCGGCCGTGACCGGTCGTCCGCGCCCGGGGCCACTGGCCGTCGCGGCGAGCTCCGCGGCCGCGCGGAGGGCGTAGTCGACCCGGGCGGAAAGGCGCATGTCGGCAAGGTTAGCCCGGTGACCAACCGGCCGGACGGGCGGCCCTCAACCGATCATCCACTCGGCCGGCGGGGTGCGTCCCGATCCACCGTCAGGTGGGGCCCGAAAAGCTGCGGCGAAGCGCCCTTATGCTGGGCGGGGAGTACGACTGTCTGACCTTTTTGGCGGCCTCCGGAAACATATTGATAAACACCCGGACACGTCGAGGGGAAGGCAACACGATGACCGATCTCGCCACACGAACCTGGGATGGCATGACCATCCCGGTCGCCGGCACCTATCGTCTCGATCAGGCGCACAAGCGGATCGGTTTCCTGTCCCGGCACATGATGGTGAGCCCGGTGCGTGGCGGGTTCGCCGAGGCGACCGCACAGATCTCCGTGGCGGAGGATCCGCTGCTCTCGTCCGTGACCGCGACCATCGGGGCGGCGAGCATCACCACCGGGAGCCTCGACCGCGACACACACCTGAAGAGTGCCGACTTCCTCGATGTGGAGCGCTACCCCACCCTCGAATATCGAAGCACGGGCATTCAATGGAAGAGCAACGAGGATCCCATCTCAATGGGCACGGTTGCGTAGTCACCGACTCGGCGGACGAGGCCGAAGTCACATTCTCCGCCGCAGTCCGACTCGACGCCCGGACGATTCGTCCTCACCGGCGAGTTGACCGTGAAGGGAATCACCCGGGCCGTCGACCTTCAGGTGAATTTCGGTGGCGCCCGTCGGGATCCGTACGGGCAGAACATCTTCGGATTCAGCGCGACGGCCGAAATCAACCGCGAGGACTACGGCCTGCTCTGGAATGTCGCCCTCGAAAGCGGCGGGGTGCTGGTCGGCAAGAACGTGCACATCGAGATCGCCGGCGAGGCCATCCACCAACCCTGATCCGCGCATCCCGCCAGGAGCGCGCGTGTACGCCTGGCGGGGAGCGGCGACGGTGTCAGGCGCCGACTCGGCGCAGCAGACCCTCCTGCACGGCGCTGGCGATCTGCCGGCCGTCGGTGGTGAACATCCGGCCGGTGGCCAGCCCCCGCGCGCCGGACGCCGACGGGCTCCAGCAGTCGTAGAGGAACCACTCGTCGGCGCGGAACGGCCGGTGGAACCAGAGCGCGTGGTCGAGACTCGCGCCGACCACCCCGCCCGGCCCCCACACCTCGCCGTGCACGGAGAGCACCGAGTCCAGCAGGGTGAGGTCCGACGCGTAGGTGAGAGCGCAGGCGTGCAGCAGCGGATCGTCGGGCAGTTTGCCGTCGATGCGCATCCACACCCGCTGGTGCGGGTCGGCCGGTCGGTCGCCGGGGCGGACCCAGCCGGGCTCACCGACGTAGCGCACGTCGATCGGGCGCGGGATCTGGCCCCAGATCCCCAGCCGCTCCGGATAGCGGGCCAACCGGTCGCTCATCGTCGGCACGTCCTGCGGGGCGGGCACGTCCGGCGGAGCCGGCGCCTGGTGGTCCAGCCCCTCCTCGGCCCGTTGGAAGGACGCCGACATGAAGAAGATCGGCTTGTCGTGCTGGAGGGCGACCGCGCGGCGCACCGAGAAGGAGCGGCCGTCGCGGATGTTCTCCACCTCGTACGCGATCGGCTCGGCCGGGTCGCCGGGGCGGACGAAGTAGCCGTGCAGGGAATGCACGAACCGCTCCGGGTCCACGGTGCGGCCGGCGGCGACCAGGGCCTGACCGGCTACCTGGCCGCCGAACACCCGCTGCGGGCCGACCCGGGGGCTCATCCCCCGGAACGTCATCTCGCCGGTCGAGTCGAGGTCCAACACCTCCAGCAGCTGGTCCACCGCCGCCTGGCCGACTGCGACCCGACCGTCGCTCACTGCAGCGCCCGCGCCGACGCCGCGTCGACCAGCGAACCCAACTGGTGTACGCGCAGCGTGTTGGTCGAGCCGGGGGTGCCGGGCGGGCTGCCGGCCACGATCACCACGTAGTCGCCCGGGTTGGCCCGGTTGAGGCCGAGCAGCGCCTGGTCGACCTGGCGGAACATGTCGTCGGTGTGCTGCACGAACGGCATCAGGAAGGTCTCCACGCCCCAGGTCAGGGCGAGCTGGTCACGCACCTCGGGGACCGGGGTGAAGGCCAGCAGTGGCAGGTCGCAGTGCAGCCGGGAGAGCCGCCGGACGGTGTCACCGGTCTGCGAGAAGGCGACCAGCGCCTTGGCGTTGATGGCGCGGGCGATCGACGAGGCGGCCACGGTGAGCGCGCCACCGTGGGTGCGCGGGTCGTGCTGCAACCGGGGCACGCCGATCGAACCGGACTCGGTCGTCGTCACGATCTTGGCCATGGTGCTGACGGTCAGCACCGGATACTTGCCGACGCTGGTCTCGCCGGAGAGCATCACGGCGTCCGCGCCGTCGAGCACGGCGTTGGCCACGTCGGAGGCCTCCGCCCGGGTGGGGCGGGAGTTCTCGATCATCGAGTCGAGCATCTGGGTGGCCACGATGACGGGCTTGGCGTTCTCCCGGCACAGCTGCACGGCGCGCTTCTGCACCAGCGGGACCTGGTCCAGTGGCATCTCGACACCGAGGTCGCCGCGGGCGACCATGACGCCGTCGAAGGCCAGCACGATGGCCTCGAGGTGCTCCACCGCCTCCGGCTTCTCGACCTTGGCGAGCACCGGACGGAACACGCCCTCCTCGGCCATGATCCCGTGTACGAGCTTGATGTCCTCGGCCGAGCGGACGAAGGACAGGGCGACCAGGTCGACCCCGAGCCCGAGGGAGAAGCGCAGGTCCTCGGCGTCCTTGTCCGACATGGCGGGCACGCTGACCGCCACGTTGGGCAGCGAGACGCCCTTGTTGTTGGAGACCGGACCGCCCTCGGTGACCAGGCAGCGGATGTCGTTGCCGGTGACGTCGGTGACCTCGACGGCGACCCGGCCGTCGTCGATCAGCAGCCGGTCACCGGGCTTCACCTCCTGCGGCAGCTTGCGGTACGTGCAGGAGACCCGCTCCTTGGTGCCGATGATGTCGTCGCCGGTGATCACGACCGAGTCGCCGGTACGCCACTCGTGCGGGCCGTCGGCGAACCGGCCGAGCCGGATCTTGGGACCCTGAAGATCGGCGAGGACGGCCACCGGCTTGCCGGCCGCCTCGGACGCCTCCCGGACCAGTCGGTAGACCGCCTCGTGGTCGGCGTGGCTGCCGTGGCTGAAGTTGAGCCTCGCCACGTTCATACCGGCCTCGACGAGGCCCCGGATGCGCTCCGGGGACGAGGTGGCGGGGCCAAGAGTGCAGACGATCTTCGCGCGGCGTGTCACGCCCATCAGGCTAGTCTCTCCTTCAGGTCGGACTCGTGGCCGACCCCTTGCAGGCAGCGGAACAGGTGTCCAACGACGCGCGGTGCGCGTCGGGCCGGCGGGCAGAACCGCACCGGGAACGTTGTGGCGACGGGCAACGGCGACCGCGCGCCGGGAATCGTACGCCTCCGTCGGCGTGGGCACTCGGGGTGCTCCCGCCGGCGGGTCACCTTTCGGGCACCGACGGGGGCAGGGTGGGCACCGCGGTGAGCAGGTCACGGGGGTCGTACCGCCGCTTGGCCTGCCGCAGCCGCGCCCAGTTCGGGCCGTAGGCCAGCCGGACCCGGTCGGTCTCCTCCGGTGCGAGCAGGTTCGGGTAGCCGCCGGGCAGGGCGAGCGGGGCGAGGGCCGTGGAGGTGCGCTCGGCCCAGGCCCGGTGCGGCCCGGCCGCCTCCCCCGGCGCCCAGACCGCGATGATCTCGGTCAGCAGGTGGTCGGTGCGCAGGCCGAACGCCGTGTCGGCGAGCCGGACCCGGGTGGCCGCGCCGTGGAAGTGGTGCAGGGCCACCGCGGAGTACGGCGAGCTGACCCGCCGGGCCGCGTCGACGAGCGTGTCCACCGCGCCGTCGGTGAGTTCCGGGAGCCAGCGGGTGCGCAGCAGGTAGTGGTTGCCGTCGACCATCCCGCCGTCGAACATCCGCAGCGCGTCGGCGTACGGCATGGGGTTGATCTGGTCGACCAGCGGCGTGCCCAGCGCCCGCAGCCGGTCCATCCACGGCTGCCCGGCGTCCAGGTCCGGGCCGCTGTAGAACGGACAGACGAAGATCACCGGCTCGCCGGCCGGGCCGGGCAGGAAACCGGCCATCACGGTCAGCTCGTCCGGGGCGTCGGCGACCAGCGCGCCGTAGCCGCCCAGCACCGCAGGAGCCTCGGCCAACGCGAACATGATCATGCCGGCGAGTACGGCGGGCAGCCGGTGGGCGCGGTACCGCAGCTCGGTGACCACGCCGACGTTGCCGCCGCCACCGCGCAGCGCCCAGTACAGCTCGGCGTCGTGCCGGGGGTCGGCGGTGACCCGGCGACCGTCGGCGAGGACGACCTCCGCGCCGAGCAGGTTGTCCAGAGTCAGGCCGAACCGGCCGCACAGCGGACCGTACCCGCCGGCGAGGGTGAGCCCCGCCATGCCCACGCCACGGACCACGCCGGTGGGCACCACCAGGTCGTACGGGCGGGCGGCGGCGAGCAGGTCGGTGGCCGTGGCGCCGCCGCCGACGGTCACCGTGGCCGCGTCCGCGTCGACGCGGACCGCCCGCAGACCGGTCAGGTCGAGCACCACACCGCCGTCGCGCAACGCCCGGCCGGCCCAGTCGTGGCCGCCGGAGCGGACCGACACCGGCAGGTGACACCGGGCGGCGACGCGCAGCACGTCGGCGACCTCGTCGGCGTCCAGACAGTGGGCGACCAGCGCGGGCGCGCGGTCCACGGCGCCGTTCCACAGCCGGGTCGTGGCGCCGAACGCGGGATCGCCGGGCTCGTGGAGCCGGTCGCCGAGCAGGGCGCGCAGCCGGGCGGCGGCCGACGCGACATCGGGGGTGGCGGCGGAGACCATGGCGACTCCTCGACCGGGGTCGACCGAGGACGCCGGGTACGCCCTGGCGGCCCTCGCAGGGCGCGACCGTAGCACCGGCGGACGACCGGACGCCGTCACCATCACGACAGCCACCGCTGGACCGCCAGGTCAGCTCTCGGTCTTGACCAGCGGGAACTCCAGCGAACCGGCCGGGCAGAGGAAGGTCAGCACGTCCACCCGGTAGAGGCCGGCCTGTACGGCCGGATCGGCTTCCAGCACGCTGCGGACGTCGTCGACGCTGCCGGTGCGGGCCAATCCGAAGCCGATGGGTGGGTCCGGGTTGCGGGCCGGCCCGTCCACCGAGCCGGCGACCAGGATGATGCCGCGTCGCTGCAACGCCTGCATGTGCTCGGTGTGCTCGGCCTGCAACCGCTGCACGGTCTCGGCGGGCAGGGCCCGCCCGGCCGCGCCGGGATAGATCACGATGCACTCGTACGTGTCGAGGGCGAAGTTGAGCTGCGGCACTCCCGCCATCGGTGCTCCCTCCGGTGTCGCCGGCACGCGCCCAGCGTCGCACGCCGGTGCCGGCCGTACCGGTCGCTCGGCGCAACTGGCCCCGGTCGGGGCGGCGCCGCGCGGATCGGCACCGACCGGAGAGCCGGTCAGGCGCCGAGGTCGACCCGCGGGTCCCCCGGCCCGGATGCCGTGACCGGCTACGGTGGACGGTCCGGGCGGCGCTCATGGGGAGGTCGGTATGCGCGACGACGAGCCGGTGGCGGGCGCGCTGCCGTACGCCGAGGTGACCGACGAGGCGTACGCGGCGCGGGCCGCGGCCGACTTCACGGTGCGCGAGTTCGAGTTCGCGGTGCAGCTCAGCGGGCGGTGCCCGCGCTGCGACCACTCGACCACCAGCACGTTGGTGGACGGGCTGTACCGGCGGGACGCCCCGGCCGTGGCCCCGGAGACCGACTACCGGACGGTGCTCTGCGAGTGCGAGGCCGACCATCCGGCCCGGCCGGCCGGGTTGCGCGGGTGCGGCGCGCACTGGACGTTGCGGCTGGAGGTCGAGGCGTGATCCGGCTGCGCCCGGGGCCGCCCGCGACCGTCGCCGACCTGCATCGCGCCCAGCAGGTGGCGGGTCTGCTGCGTGGCGAGCTGGAGCGGGTCCGTGCGGCGGCGGTGGCCTGGCGAAACGGCCTCGGCGGGCTGTTGGTGGCGCTGGTCGGGTTCAGCCTGATCCGGGGCCGCACCGACGTCACCACCCTCGCGTCGGGCTGGGGGGCGCTGGTCGGCGTCCTGCTGCTCGCCGCGCTGACCGCCGGTGCGGGCGGGGCGTTGGCGCTGCTGCGCGCGGCGCACGGCCGGTTGACGGTGTCCCCGGTGGCGGACCTCCCGCCGGCGCCGCTCGGCGACCATCTGGAGGCCCTGGCGGCGGTCCGCTTCCTGCGCACCGGGGTGTGGCTGGTGCTGCTCTGCACCGCGCTGCTGGTCGCCGCCGTGGGCGTGACCTGGTACGCCCCCGCGCAGCCGCTGTGACGGCTCGTCAGGGGCCGAGGTGGGCGTAACCGGCCCACACGTCGGGTAGCCCGGGCAGGGTGGCGCGGAGCCGGCGGACCGCCTGGTGCAGGGCCGCCGCCGCCCGGTCGGGCGCGATCCCGCCGGGCACCGCCAGACCGTCGTACACGTCGGCGCAGAGCCGCACCGTCAACGCGTCCGAGATGGACCAGAGCGCGCCGATGACCTGCCGGAACCCGGCGAGCTGGAACGCGGTGCCGAGGGTGAGCGCCTCGTCGGGCAGGGCCGCGCCGCCGCGTACCGTCTCGCAGGCGGAGAGGACGGCCAGCGCGCCCGGGTTGCCGGCAGGTCGCCACAGGTCCCGGACGTGCAGCGCGCCCCCGGCCAGCGCGAGGCGTCCCCAGGCCGGGGCGTGCAGGTCCTGTGTGCCGTGACAGGACAGGTGAACGACCGGTTGCTCGGGTAGGGCGGCCAGCACCGCCGCCGGGGTGGCCGCCGGGCCGAGCAGCGAACGGACCCGGGGCAGATACCGGCGGACGATCTCCTCCTCCCGACCGACGCCGGGCAGGTCGGCCAGGCCCGGGGTCTGCGGCATGCCCACCACCAGCGCCGAGTCGACCGGTTCGGGTCGGGACGGCACGCCGCGCCGCGCGTGGGCCAGCGCCCGCAACGAGGCCGTGTACGACGGCACCACCCGGTCCAGTACCCCGTCGCCGCCGTCGAGCGGGCCGGCCGCGTGCAACGGCAGCAGGGTGAGCAGCCCGGTGCTGCACCACCACAGTCGTGGCCAGTGTGGGTCGGACGGCGCCGGGGCGGGCAGGGCCGCGTCGAGCACCGGTGCGGCGACGACCCGCCACAACCAGTCCAGGGTCCGGCCGATCTCGGCCCGTGCCGCCGCCCGGCGACGCTGCGTCGCCGGCTCCGGGGTGTTCGGGTCCGGCGGACCGGTGAGGACCGCGATCGCGGTCAGGAAAGCCGCCGTCCGATTGATCAACTCGGCCAGGGTCAGCTCGGGCAGCGGCGCCAGCTCGACCCGGCCGTCGGCGACGACCAGGGCGTCGCAGCGCCGGGCGGCCACGTTGACCAGCACCACGGGACCATCGACGGCGGCCCCGGCCAGTGCGGCGAACGGTGGCGGGCGCAGGAAGTCGGCGAACCCGGGCCGTTCGCGGATCTCGGTCAACACCTCGCGCCGGCGTACGGCGAGGTCGTACCGCCGCTCCGGAGCGGGCCCGGCCACGCCGGCCGGTGACATCGCGCCGGCCGAGGGCACGGCGAAGTCGTCGAGGGCGGCCTGGAGTTCGGCGAGCCGGGCGGCCAGCCGGGGCGCCTGCGCGCGTAGCGCGGCCAGGTCGGCGCCCGCGTCGTGGGCCCGGGTCAGCAGGACGCCCCGGCCGTACTCCAGCAGTTCGACCGCGCGCTCCGGCTGGTCGAGGGCGATGGCGACCGCCGCCGCGTCGCTGGCCAGCCCGGAGAACAGCCCGAGCAGGCGGGCCTGGTCGTCGGAGTCCATGCCGTGCCAGGCCACCAGGTCGACCAGCTCGATCGCGGTGGCGTACCCGTCGAGCGCCGCCGGCAGGTCGCGGCCGCCGCGGTGCGCGTCGCGTACCACGCGGCCGTCCTGGCGCGCAGCAACGACGGCGCGGCCTCCACCTGGAAGGCGGCGCGCAGCGCCTCGGTCGCCTCGGCTGACGCGGCGGACCCGTCGGCCGCGGCGTCGGCGACCGCTTCGAGGGCGGTGGCGAGGTTGTTCAGGCACATGGTGCGGGCGGGATGCTCGGCGGCCAGCGCGTCGACCGCCCCCCGGTACGCGGCCAGCATGGCCTCCGCGTCGGCGTCGGCGTGTCCCGCCTGGAAGCGCAGCAGCAGCGCGTTGCCGAGGTTGGTGCGGATCCGGTGCCGGTCGGTGCCGGCCGATGGCCGATCGTTCAACCGTTCGAACAGACCGATCGCCTCGTCCAGTGCCGCCGGGTCGTCGCGCAGTCGGTGCCGCAGCAGGTGGGCCAGGGCGAGGGTGGCGACCGTCTGGGCGTACTCGGCCGGTTCGGCGTCCCGCTCGGCCAGGTCGGCCGCCTCGCGCAGGGCGATGATCGCGGCGTCGGAGTCGCGGGCGACACGGGCAGCGATCTGGTCGGCGGATTCACCGCCGGTCGGCAGCGCACCGTCGACGGCGAGTTCGACCCGGCGGTTCAGCGCGGAGCCGTAGTTGGTCAGCGCCAGCATCCGGTCCGGGTGCCCCGGTGGCGCGGTCTCGGTCGCCTGGGCCAGCACACCGATGGCCTCGGTGAGGGTCGCCAGGTCCTGCGTGGAGGCGAACATGGCCTGCAACACCAGGCCCAGGTTCGAGCGGTAGCGGGGCAGCAGGTCGGCGTCCGACGCGCCGGCGGCCACCGCGTCCCGCAGCGCCACGGCGGCCGGCTCCAGCAACGCCGGTTCCCCGGCGAGGTCGGCAAGTTCCCGCAGCGTGTTGCCGAGGTTGTTGAGCACCCGGTGGCGCAGCGGATCGGTGCCGGGCAGCAGCGACTCGGCCTCGGTGAGCGCGTCGCGGGCGGCCCGCAGCGCGTCCACCCCGCCCAGGTCGGCGTGGCCCCGACCCAGCGTGTGGCCGAGGTCG
This sequence comes from Micromonospora parastrephiae, assembly GCF_016802865.1. GTDB lineage: Bacteria > Actinomycetota > Actinomycetes > Mycobacteriales > Micromonosporaceae > Micromonospora > Micromonospora parastrephiae. The sequence goes on from NZ_JAEVHM010000066.1 coordinate 10,712, forward strand.
GCGAGCCGGCGGGCCCGCCGGGCCGGGTCCCGCGCGGCGGCGACGGCGTCGCGCAGCAGCCGCACCGCCTCGGTGATGTCGTCGACGCGATGTCGCCGCTCGTACCGGTCGACCAGCAGGGCGGCCATGGCGTACCAGATCTCGCCGCGGTCCGGTACGCCGTGGGTCGACCCGACCGCGCCCACCGCCCGGTACGCCTCGATCGCGGCGTCGAGGTCGGCCGGGGCGGCGTCGGCCTGGTGCCGCTCGGCGAGCAGGGCGGCGAGCCCGACCCGCGCGGTGCCGGCCAGGTCGGGTGGGAGCCCGCCGAACCCGGTCAACGCCGACCGGTACGCGTCGACAGCGGCGTCCCGGTCGGCGGACGCGCGGTCGCGCAGGAACCGTTCGGCGAGGGCCGTGCCGTGCAGCGCGGCGACCCGGGGGTCGCCTCCGTCGCGGGCTGCGCCGAAGGCGTCGATCGCCTCGTCGAGGTCGCCGGGCCGCCCGTGCAGCCACCACCGGTCGCGTAGCCGCTGCCCCAGGTTGGCCCGTGCCATCGTCCGCACCGGGGCGGTCGCGCCGGCGGTCCGGGCGGCGTCGCGCAGCAGGGTGATCGCCTCGTCCAGGTCGGCCGGGTCGTTGTCGGTGTCGTACCGGTCGCCCAGGACGTTGCCGAGGTTGAACAGCCGCACCGGACGTTCCGGGTCCCCGGCCCGGGTGGACTCCAGGCTCTCCCGGTGCGCGTCGATCGCGGCCGGCAGGGCGCGCCGCCGGCCGAGGTGTTGGAACTGGTCGCGGTGCACCTTGCCGAGGGCGGACAGATAGTGCGGCCGTTCCGGGGCGTCGGGCGAGGTGCCGGCGACCGCCTGCCGCAACAGCACCTCGGCCCGGTCGGCTGCCCGGTAGTCGTGGCTGGCCTCCGCCGCGCCCATCAGCAGGACCGCCTCGACGTACTGGGCACCGGCCGCGTCGTCCGCCGACCGGGGATTCGGGGGGCGACGCGCCGGGACGGGAGTGCGGGGGTCCGGGACGCGGGCGTCGCCCGGTCGATCCATGCCCAGGACGGCGAGCAGCGAAGGCGGCACCTCGTGCGGGGCCAGGCGCAGGAGGGACTCGGTGAGCTGAACGGCCTGCGCGAGGTCGTCGGCGTCCTCACCCGCGGGCAGCAGCTGGTAGCGGTACGAGTGCCAGCAGGCGAGCAGGACGATGCCCTCGACGACCTGCTCCGGCGGCAGCCCGTCCGCCGGCGCGCCGGACAGCAGCTCGAAGACCGCCTCGGCGTCGCGGATCGCGCCGGAGTCGAGCACCTCGCGGGGGTCGACGGTGGCCGCGAAGCGATCCAGTCGCTCCCGCAGACGGCGTACCGGATCGGGCCTGAACCGTCGCCACATCGCGCCTCCCCCGACCGGCCTGGTTTCAGGGGTAGCAGACCGGACAGGGCGGACGCCAGGGGTAGGAACACGCAAATTCCGGGCAGTCGTCGTGTCCCCTCCCACACGCCCTGCGGGGATACGGCGGCGGGATTCGGGGGATCATCAGCGGGGCGGCGGGTGGCTGGCCTCCCGCGGCGACGACACGATTGGGGATCCGCGTATGGCGACCGACATCAGTAAGCAGCCCGCGAAGGCGTCCGGCACGTACCGGATCGGCGGCGACGTCACGGTCAACCGGCTCGGCTACGGGGCGATGCAGATCACCGGCCCGGGTGTCTGGGGCGACCCGAAGGACCCGGCCGAGGCGCTGCGGGTGCTGCGCCGGGCGGTCGAGCTGGGCGTGACGTTCATCGACACCGCCGACTCGTACGGACCGTTCGTCTCGGAGTTGCTGATCCGCGAGGCCCTGCACCCGTACGCCGATGACCTGGTCATCGCGACCAAGGGTGGGTTCACCCGGGCCGGGCCCGGCGACTGGCGGGTCGTCGGCCGCCCGGAGTACCTGCGTCAGCAGTGTGAGCTGAGCCTGCGTCACCTCGGCCTGGACAGCATCCCGCTCTACCAGCTGCACCGGATCGACCCGAAGGTGCCGCTCGCCGATCAGCTGGGTGAGCTGGCGTTGCTGCGCGAGGAGGGCAAGATCCGGCACATCGGGCTGTCCGAGGTGAGCGTGGAGCAGATCGAGCAGGCCCGCGCGATCACCACGATCGCCTCCGTGCAGAACCTGTACAACCTCGCCAACCGCAGCGCCGAGGACGTGCTGGAGTACTGCGAGCGCAACGATCTCGCGTTCATCCCGTGGTTCCCGATCGCGACCGGTGAGCTGGCCCGGCCGGGCGGCCCGCTGGACGCGATCTCCACCGGGCACGGCGCCACGCCCGCCCAGCTGGCGCTGGCCTGGCTGCTGCGCCGCTCGCCGGTGATGCTGCCGATCCCGGGCACGTCCTCGGTGGCGCACCTGGAGGAGAACGTGGCCGCGGCCGACGTGCGGCTCACCGACGACGAGTTCGAGGCGCTCGCCAAGGCGAGCTGACCCGCCGGTCGGACGCCGTCGGTTCAGCCGGCGGTGTCCGACCCGGACTCCCGGGCGGCCCGCAGTGCCTCGGTGGCCTGGGCCAGCAGGCGAGCGGAGTCGGTGCGCCCGGTCACCTGGAGTTCCACCTCGGTGTCCCCGGCCTGGATCCGGATGCTGGCCTCGGTGCGTTGCTGGTCGACCCAGGACTGCAGCAGGTTGAACAGCCCCGGAAGCAGCCCCTGGGCCAGCACCGCGATGATCACCGCGTCGCTGAAGCCCGGCCGTCCCCCACCATTGGCCTGACGGACCACGGGCCGGTACGCCGGGCTGCGGTGGATCCAGTCGAGCAGGGCGACCGGTGGCGGTTGCCGCTGCCGGGGGTTGATGGTCAGCCGGACGGGCAGCCGGGCCGCGGGGTCGCTGTCGGTCACGATCTCTCCCGGTCAGTTGGGGGCGGGTCGGAAGGCGACAGCGTCCCCGTCGGCGGTGGCGACGCCCGCGATGGTGAACGTGTCCTCCTCGCTGAACGGTGAGCTGGTGCCGAAGTACGTGGTGGTGCCGCTGACCTGCACCTTGCCCTGGGTCTCGTAGGGGGTGGCGACCTGGGCGGTGGTCGGGCCGGTCAGCTCGACGGCGAGCTTCGGGTACTCCAGCATCTTCCAGGTGACCTTCTGCGCGGAGCCGCCGTAGTAGCGGAACGGGCAGCCCGGTGGAGCCGCGACGGTCTGCTTGGCGCACTCGTCCAACCAGGCGCGCACCCGGGCCTCGACCGCTTCGACCGCCGTCGGTTTGAGCACCGGCACCAGCTCCAGGGTGGCCGCACCCTGCCCCGGCCCGACCGCCACGGTGGCGCTCGGCGTCTCACTGAGCGCGCTGGACGGCCCGGTCGCCGTGTAGCCGCCGGGCAGCAGCACCAACGGGGGCCCCTCGGTGGCGACCGGCAGCTCCACCCCGTTGAGCCGCACCCCGGGGCCGGCGACCGGGGCGTTGAGCGGGATCAGCCCGCCGCTCAACCGCCAGCCGTGAAACAGCCCGGCGGTGGCGTCGTCGTCGCGGTGCAGGGTGACACTGGCGGTCTGCCGCTCGCCGGCCAGCCGGTACGCCACCGTCGCGGTGGCGCTGTCGCCCTCGCGCTCCAGCGAGCTGATGTCCACGTCGGTCGGTGGCTGGTAGCCCTCGCCGCGCAACAGTTGGGCGAGCAGCCTGCGGTCGGTGACGCCGCTCTGATCGGCGAGGAAGCCGAGCGCGGCGTCGCTGTCCCGGTCGGCGAGCGCGGAGAAGTACCCGTCGATCGTCGCCTGGGGACGGAAGAACGCCCACTGCACCACGCCGAGACCACCGGTGCCGAAGCAGGCCACCAGCACGAGAGCACCGACGAGCAGCCAGGTGCGGCGGGTGCCGACCGGGCCGGAGTGACCGAACAGCCGCTCGGCGGTGACCGACTCGCCCGCCCCGGCGGGCACACCAACCACCGACGCCCGCTCCAGCGCGTCGAGCCGCAGCTCGTGCGGTGGGTGGGTGGCGCAGACCGCCTCGTCCCAACCGCTGCGGCCACTCTCGAACGACAGCCGCCGTTGCAGCACGCGCCGCAGCCCGTCGACGTGCCCGGTCAGCACCGCGCCGAGGTCGGCACGGTACTCGGCGGCCCGCACGTCGCGGGCGTGCAGCGGCAGCACCACGTACCGCATGGTGAGCAGCACCGGCCAGAAGAACAGGAAGACCACGAAGTTGGTGGCCGGGTGCGGGAAGGTGCGCATCAGCCAGGTCGGCAGGGCGTGCGCGAGGGTCAACGGCAGGCCGACACCACGGACGAAGGCACTGGTGATCTCGTCCCCGGTGCGCCAGTGCACCAGCTCGTGACTGAGCAGCGCGGCAACCTCGTCGTCCGGTTCGGTCAGTACGGCGGTGCTGACCACCACGTGCCGGGCGTACGTGCGGGCGTTACTGAGGACGGGATCGTCCTCCATGAGCAGCCGGGGCACGGTGGGCAGGCCGAGCCGTCGGGCGCAGTCGTCCAGCACCGGACGCAGCCGCGCGTACTCGCGACGGCTGGGCTGGCGGGCGCCGGAGACCACCAGCAGGCGCGGTTCCAGCAGCACCCGGTAGAGCGTGTAGAGGACCCCGATCAGCGCCGCCGCGACGACCGTGCCGACCAGGCCGGTGACCAGCGCGAGGGGCTCGTCGGCGACTCCCATCCAGGGCAGCACCAGTACGGCGAGGAAGCCGATCAGGAACCCGACGACGAAGCCGAACACGCCACCGAGCACCCCGCCGGAGCGGCTGAGGAACGCCTCCAGCAGCGAACCGATCAGCGGCGCGTCGCGCAGCACCGACGGCACCTGGTCGTCGGTGCCGAACCCGCCGGCGAAGAGCCCGGCGGCGGCGAAGCTGAGACCGCCCCAGAACGCCAGGAGCAGCGCGACCGGCAGGTAGAACCAGGTGGCGACGAAGGCGCCGAGCACGCCCCGCCAGTCCCGCAGGATCCCGGCGCGCAGCCAGACCAGGGCATTGGGATAGCCGGGTGGCCGGTCGGCGAGCCCGCCGGCGGCCGGCGGGGGGTCGGCGGCCGGCGGTTCGGCGGCCCGGACGTCGAGCTGCGGCACGGTCGGCGGTGTGCCCTCCGGCGACACGGTGTGCGGCTCGGTCATGGGCGCTGCTCCTTCTGGAAGGTCGCGTCGTCTATCGGGAATGGACAGCCGCAGCAGGTTATCGAGCGGATCTGATGTCTGCCACACCGCTTCGCTGCAACGTCGCCCACCCGACACTCACCGCCGCGCACCCGTCGAGGCGGTCCCGTACGCCATGGTCCATATCGGACCGGGACGGACGGTGGCATGCTGTGGCGGTGGCCGCCGACGAACCTCCCGAGCGCCACCTGCGGGTGATGCCGTGGTGGCTGGTCCTGGTCGGTCTGCTGCTCGCCGCAGCCCTGGGCTGGCTCGTACTGGACCTGCTGCTCGCCGAGGCCGATCGGGCCGGCCAGCCGGACACCCGCGCCACGCTGCGCATCGACGCGATCCGCACCGGACTGACCGTGGTCGCCGGCACCGGCGGTGGACTGGCCCTGCTGCTGGCCGCACGCCGCCAGTGGATCGCCGAACGCGCGCAGCGGCACCAGGAGATCGTCGCCGCCCGCGACCAGGCCCACCGCGACCGGGTGCAGGGGCACGCCGAGTCGGTGGCCGAGGCCGCGCAGCGCCACCAGGACCGGCAGTCCAGTGCGGTCGAACACGACGCGGCCGAGCGGCGGCTCACCGAGCTCTACACCCGCGCGGTCGAGCTGCTCGGCAACGACCGGGCGGCCGTACGCCTCGGCGGGCTGCACGCGTTGGAACGCCTCGGGCAGGACAATGCGGCGCAGCGACCGACGATCGTGGCGGTGCTCTGCGCGTACCTGCGGATGCCGGCGCCGCCGAACGACGAGCCGCGCGAGACGGAGGTCCGGCGCACCGCGCAGCGGGTTCTGACCCGGCACCTGCGCGCGGACGACGACTCGCTGTACTGGCCGGAGATCGTGCTCGATCTGATCGGCGCCCGGCTGGTCGACTTCGACGTCGCCGGCTGCACTTTGATCGGCGCGGACTTCACTCGGGCGGTGTTCACCGGCGCGACAAGCTTCGCGGGCGCGACGGCGTTGGGCGAACTCGCCTTCGAAACGGCGGTCTTTGGCGACGTGGTTTTCGACGATCTCACCGCCAGCGCGGACGTTGTATTCGATGATGCCCATTTCGGCGCTCGGGCGAGCTTCGAGGGAGCCGAATTCGGCGCAGGGTTGTCCTGTCAGCGGTCCCGCTTCGCGGGGCCGACCTCATTTCGCCGGGCGACCGTCGACCTGCCGACCAGCTTCGACTCGACCCGGTTCGAGAACGACGCCACATTCGACGGGGCGGTCTTCAACAGCAACCTGTCCTTGGAGCACACCGAGTTCGGTGGGCCGGCCAGCTTCCACTCGGTCCGGTTCATGAAAATGGCGCTGTTCCGCTGGACGATCTTCGGCGCGGAGGCGTTGTTCGACCGTGCCCGCTTCGCCGACGCCGCGAACTTCGGCCGGGCCCGGTTCCACAGCATGGCCAGCTTCCGGGACGCACAGTTCGGTCGACCGCCGCAGGTCGAGCAGGCCCGGGCGGCGGCCGATCCTGGTCACCGCTGGCCGGCGGGCACGGTCGTGGAACGGCTCGACAACGAGTGGCTGCTGCTCGTGGACCGCTGAGCAATCAGCGGGCGGCGGCTGCGGGACGCAGCCCGTCCAGGGCCACGCCGAGCACCCGGTCGCGCTGCTCGGGTGAGGGGAACTGGGCCATGGTGAGGCCACTGATCAGCCGCACCACGTCGTCGAACCCGATGTCGTCGCGCACCACGCCGGCGCCCTGCGCGCGGCGCATCAACGGCTCGCCGGCGGCGTAGATCTCCGTACGGCAGCTCTGAAAGATCTCCGAGTCGTGCAGCAGCTGCTCGGCGAGCGCCCGCTTCGTGGCGACGTACGCGACGAAGCGGTGCAGCCACGCGACGAGGGCGTCCCACGGGGGCAGTTCGGCCAGGTCGTCGGCGGAGCTGCACAGCGCCCGGACCTCCTCGACGTACACGGCCTCGAAGAGGTGCCGCCGGGTCGGGAAGTTGCGGTAGAGCGTGCCGATGCCCACCCCGGCCCGCCGTGCCACGTCCTCCAGGGAGGCGGCGGCGCCGTGCTCGGCGAACGCGTCACGCGCCGCGACGACCAGGGCGTCGTAGTTGCGCCGCGCGTCGGCCCGCCTGGGTCGCCGCGCGAACACCTCGGGCATCTGCCCCGCGCTGGTCATGACGTGCGTCACCTCACCTCGGTTGCATCCGGAGGCAACCCTCCGCTAACTTAGTGGAGGCACCCCTCCGGAAATGCCGGAGGCTGCCCTCCGGTTAGCTTACCTCGGGACCCGCCCGATCCGCCTGGCCACCCGATCGCCCGGATCCCGACACCCGCCCGCCACGGACGACGGGCGACAAACCTCCTTCCGTACCGTAATCAGGGAGTTTTCTCTCGTGTCAGTGACCTCCCGACGCAGCTCGCGTCGGCTCACCTTCACCGTGCTCGCGGCCGGCGCCGGGTTCTTCGCGATGCTCCAGTCGCTGATCACTCCGGTGCTGCCGACCATCCAGCAGGACCTGCACACCTCGCAGAACACCGTGACCTGGGTGCTCACCGCCTACCTGCTCTCCGCGTCGATCTTCACGCCGATCCTCGGCCGCGTCGGCGACATGGTCGGCAAGGAGCGGATGCTTGTCGTGTCGCTCGCCGCGCTCGCCCTCGGCTGCCTCCTGGCCGCCATCGCACCGAACATCGGCGTCCTCATCGTCGCCCGGGTCGTGCAGGGCATCGGCGGCGCGGTGTTCCCGCTGTCCTTCGGCATCATCCGCGACGAGTTCCCCGCCGCGCGGGTCTCCGGCGCCGTCGCCGCCATCTCGGCGATCGTCGCGCCGGCGGTGGGCTGGGCATCGTGCTCGCCGGCCCGATCGTCAGCGCACTGGACTACCGGTGGCTGTTCTGGATCCCGATGGTCGTGGTCGGCCTGACCGCCGTCGCCGCACACCTGCTCATCCCCGAGTCACCGGTGCGTACGCCCGGTCGGATCGACTGGCGCGCCACCGTGCTGCTCTCCGGCTGGCTTGTCGCGCTGCTGCTCCCGATCAGCCAGGGCGCGTCCTGGGGCTGGACCTCCACCCGGGTGCTCGGCCTGCTGGCGCTCGCCGTGGTGCTGTTCGTCGGCTGGCTGGTCGCCGAGGTGCGCTCGACCAACCCGCTGATCGACATGCGGATGATGCGCCTGCCCGGCGTCTGGACCACCAACCTGGTCGCCCTGCTCTACGGCGCGTCGATGTTCTCCGTGTACGCGTTCCTCCCGCAGTTCGTGCAGACCCCCACGTCCGCCGGCTACGGCTTCGGTGCCAGCATCAGCCAGGCCGGTCTGCTCATGCTGCCGATGCTCGTCGCGATGTTCGTCGCCGGCCTGGTCGCCGGGCGACTCCAGTCCGTCTTCAGCGCCAAGGCGCAGCTCGCCACCGGCGCCACGTTCAACGTGGCCGCCTCCGCCATGCTGGCCGCCGCGCACGACACCCGCTGGGAGGTCGCCATCGCCGGTGGGCTGGTCGGCCTCGGCATCGGCCTGGCCTTCGCGTCGATGGCCAACCTGATCGTCGGCAGTGTGCCCGCCAGCCAGACCGGCGTGGCGACCGGCATGAACGCCAACATCCGCACCATCGGCGGCGCGATCGGCGCCGCCGTGGTCAGCGGCGTGATCACCGCCCACCCGCAGGCCAGCGGCCTGCCCCGGGAGGCCGGCTTCACGATGGGGTTTCTCGTCCTCACCGCGATCGCCTTGGCCGCCGCGCTCGCGGCCCTGGCCGTCCCGTCCGCCCGGCGGGCGTCGGCCGGTCGCCGGCCGTCCACCTCGACGATCGTCGAGTCCGAGCTAGCTGGCGAGTTCGCCACCATGCCCGCGACGCGCTGAGGTTCGCTGTCGCGTCGGAGCCCGGGGCCGGTTCGCCGCCCCGGGCTCCGGCGTCAGTTGACGCAGAGCTGAGCGCGCAGGTTGGCACAGGTCCACTCCGTCCAACGCTGCGGCGACCAACCCCGCTCCCGCACCAGGACCAGATAGAGCTCCGGGCCGAGCAGGGCGTAGAGCACGTCGGCCGCCTGCGGGACCGGCACGTCGGTACGCGCGCCCGGCTTGGCCATCAACGCCTTCGCGGCAGCCTCCTGCACGACGTAGCGAGGGTCGACGCCCTGCGGCCAGATCGCGGCAACCTCGGCGTCCGTCGCGGCGGCGGCCTGGAGCATCCGCATGATCGGTGCCACCCGGTCCAGCACCGCCGCGCTGCCGTGCACGTGCGCCCGCAGCTGCTCCTGGGCCGTCTCGGCAGCCATTGCCGCCCGGAACCAGGGCCGGTCCATGGTGGCCACCGGCTCGTCGTCCCCCGCGACCGTGACGTCGACGAGTTCCTTCAGCAGCGTCCGCTTGTTGCCGAAGGAGAAGTAGATCGTCTGCACCGCCACCTGGGCCGCCGTCGCCACGTCCTGCAGATTCGTCGCGCCGTAACCGCGCTCGACGAACAACTCCCGCGCCGCCTCCAGGATGCGCTGCCGGGTCTGCCGGGCCTTCTGGCTCCGCAGCCCGGAGCCCTTGACATCGCTCATGAAGGAGATTATCTCTAGAGCAAGTCAGTAGAAGTCAACTCTAGAGAGGAACTACAGCTATGTCCCTGCTCGTGATCACACGGTTCACCGCCGACCCCGCCCACGCCGAGGATCTGCCCGCCCGCCACGCGGACCTCGTCTCGGCGACCCGCTCCGCCGTCGGCGGACCGGTCGAGGCCCGTCTCGGCCGGGTCGACGAGCGGCACTGGGTCGGCGTATGGCAGTGGGAGTCGGCCGAACACCTCGCCGAGGCCCGCAAGATGGTCCCGGGCACTCCGGTGGCCACGGCAGCGTTCGCCCTGGTCGACGACCCGACGGCCGAGGAGATCCAGCTCGTCGACGAGCGCTGACCGAACGACGGGGCCCGCGGCGGTGCACCGCCCGGGCTCCGCTGGGTGCGCCGGCCGCGGAGGTAGGCTGATCGTTCCCGCCCCATTCGTCGTCTTCAGGATGCGCCCATGTCCGAACTGCTGACCGCCGAGCGCATCGAAGAGATCGGCTCGCTGGGCTCCGAGAGCCCGGACCCGGCCGCGCTGGTCGCCGAGCTGGTGGGTGCCGTCGACGAGGGACGCGTCGCCGACCCGGACGACACCGGCTACGCGCTGCTCGTCGCCGCGGACATCCTGGAGCAGGCCGGCGACCTGGCCGACGCGCTCGCCCTGGCCACCCGCGCCATCGCCGAACAGCCCGACGAGGACGCGTACGCCCGATCGGTGCGCGGCGGCCTGCTGCTGCGCCTCGGCCGTTCCGGCGAAGGCATGCGCGAACTGACCGAGCTGCGTCCGCTGCTGGAGACCAACCCCGACGCCACGTACCTGATCGACGAGCTGGCCGAGTCCGGCCACGCCGAGACGGCGCTGGAATGGCTCACCGGCGCACTGGACGCCATCCTCGAACGGACCCGGACCCAGCAGCACGAATCCGAGGACGCGCAGGACGAGGCCGCCGCGATGATCTACGGTCTGGCCCAGCGGCGGCACGACCTGCGCGAGGAGTTGGGCCTGCCGCACGACGAGTACGACAACCTCGCCGACCGGCTACGCGCCGCCAGCAACCACGCCCTCGACGCGCTCGACGACGGCCCGGCGACGCTGCTGTACTGGCCGCAGGCCGAGTACGACGCCCTCCTGGCACGCTGGCCGGCACTCGCCGACAGCTACCCGGCCACCTGGGACGAGCACCGCGCCCAGATCGAACGCGCCCTCACCGAGGCCTCCGGCCTGGGCGGCGCGGACCTGGGCGTGGCCGCCGGCAGCGTGGAGGGCCTGGCGGCCTTCGCCGGCAATGAGCCCATCGACGAGGAAACCCTCGACGAGTACGCCGACAGCCTCGACGACACCGGCGTGACCGCCTGGCCGCCCGGCCGCAACGACGCCTGCTGGTGCGGCTCGGGTGCCAAGTACAAGAAGTGCTGCCTGCCGCGCTCACGCGGCTGAGCCGTCCCACGGCCCGCGCGCCCGCCTGTTGACCTCAACCAGAGTTCAGGTGCTTCACTGTCGGTCATGGATCCTGATGGTTTGCGCATCGCCATCACCGGCGCGGCACGTGACACGGGACGACTTCTGGCCGAGGCGTTCGCCGAACGCGGCGCACAGATCTTCCTCTCGGCCCGCGACCTGGGGGCGGCCCGGCGGGTTGCGGATGCGATCAACCAGCGGGGCGCAGGTCGGGCTGACGCGTTTCACTGCGATCTCGCCGCACCGGATTCGGTGCGTGGGTTCGCCGCGGCCGTCGCCGACCGGACGAGCTACCTCGATGTGCTGATCAACAATGGTGCCGCATACATCGAAGGTGACGACCTGGCAGACGTCTCGGACGACACGATCGAGAGCGTGATGGCTGCGGGCGGGACCGGCACCGTGCTGCTGACCAAGCATCTGTTGCCGCTGCTGCGTGCGTCGTCGCGGCCCGACGTCGTCAACATGATCTCCGCGTGCGGCGAGGTGGGGCACCGCCGTTCGGGCGCGCATCCCGCGTTCTACGCGGCCAAGCATGCCCACGCCGGGCTCGCCGAGATCCTTTCGCACCGGCTCCGGCCAGAAGGAATCCGGGTGATTTCCCTTTTTCCACCGGACTTCGTTCAGAACGGACCGCGGCAGGCGGACAGCGACCTCACTGCGCAATCGGTCATCGACTGCGTGGTCTTCGCGGTGGGTCAACCACGAGACTGCTTCATCCGCGAGTTCCACTTCGAGCAGGTACGGACTCCACACTCCTGAGCGCCCGCCGCGCCGGCCTTCCCGACGTACGCCCGCCAACAGAAGGAGACCGACCGCGACATCCCGGTCGTCATCATCGAACGCACGTCTGCGGAACACCCGGCGATCGATTGATGTTCGCGGGCCTCGGCCAGGGCTAGGGTGACGGAAGGTAAGCACCCCACTCCGCAAAGGAGAACCGCCGTGCGTCGCCTCACCACCACTATCGCACTGCTCGGGCTGTCACTGTTCGCCCTGCTGACGCCGACGGCAGCGAGCGCGGCAGGCCCTGTCGAGGTCACGTCCGCCACCCTGGTCGCCAGAGGGGTCGCCGTGGACGTCACCCTCACCGTCACCTGCCCGGTCAGCGCGAACGGCGGCGCCGAGGTGAGCCTCAGACAGCGGTCGGGCAACATCGTGGCGCACGGGTCGGGCTGGGCCCCCCTCAACTGCACAGGTGAGCCTCAGGCCGTGACGACGCGGGTGCTGGCCGACGCCGGGGGAGCCGTCTTCCACAAGGGTGTGGCGCTGGCCAACGGACTGATCGAACTGTGCAGTGAAGACGCCTGCGACGGGGGGCCGTTCAACAACACGGTCCGCATCACCCGCTGAGGAGCGCACCGCGTACTGGCGTGTCCTGCCGATCACGACTCTGCGGATCGTCCGGGGCAGCGCGACATCCAACCGGATGCCATAGTGCCGCGATGAAGGCAGACCTACACAGCTACCTGCAGGGTGGCCGCGACTCACTGCTGTGGAAGCTCGACGGGCTCAGCGAATACGACATTCGTCGCCCGCTGACCCGGACCGCCACCAACTTGCTCGGCCTGGTGAAGCACTCGGCGGTCTGTGAAACCCTCTACTTCGGCGTCGTGTTCGGCCGGCCATTCGAGCAGGAACTGCCGTACGTCGGCGACGGAGCGGAGACCAATGCCGACATGTGGGCGACCGCGGATGAGACCCGCGAGGAAATCGTCGCACTGTACCGTCGCGCGATCGCCCACGCCGACACCACCATTGAAGCCCTTGCCCTCGATGAGGTCGGCCGCGTGCCGTGGTGGGGCGATGCGGCGGTCACGTTGCACCACGTCCTGGTCCACGTCACCGCGGAAACACAACGGCACGCCGGCCACGCTGACATCGTGCGCGAACTCATCGACGGCGCGGCCGGGCTGCTGCCCGGGCACGACAACCTGCCCCCCGCCGACGAGTCATGGTGGCTGGACTATCGCCAGCGAGTGGAGCAGGCCGCCCTCGACGCCAGCAAACGCAGCACATAGGTATCTGTCGCTCATCAGAGCCAGATGATGGCGGCGATGAGGACGAGGCTGGCACGGTAGAGGGGCTGCACCTTGGCGTACCGGGGTGGTTGCGTCACGCCACTGCTTGAGCCGGTTGAAGTAGCGTTCCACGACGTTGCGCTTGCGGTGGACAGCCATGTCGAAGTCCGGGGATCCGCCCACCGTTGCTGCCCATGGCGGCTCGGCGGGCGACCTGGTCCGCCAGGAAGTCGCGTAGCCCGGCGAGGGTGCCCAGTCGGCCGCTCCCGAATACATGCACCCGCAGGTCGACCCGATGGCCGTCCTCGCCTAGAGCTCCCAGGGGCGGATCGCGAAGGTGACGGCCGTCCATCCGGAGATGAAGTCCGAACCCATGTCGCCGACGCCGACGGCACGCCTGTCACCCCGCCGCCTCGATGGCCGCCTCCACCTTGTCCAGGTAGTTGAACCACCACTCCCCCTCACTTTTCGGACGTGAGGACAGAAGGCTTGCGGCCACAACAAAGGCGAGGACCACTGCGCTGCCCGCGGGCAAAACACCCGACAGCGAGCGGCCTGTCAGGATCGTGCTGAGAAAAGCCTCGACCTCCTGAGGAGTTGCCGAGCTCCAGTCCTCTGCCTCAGCGACCTCGGTGGCCAACTCCCGGATCTGCACAGGCGACGGCTTGCCTCCGCACATGTCAACAGCGACGAAGGCCGAGATGGCGACGAGCAACTCCATGGCCGACCGCTGTGTTGGGACGTCGGAGAACGTCTTCAGTGCCTCATCAAACTCTGCCGGCTGCCGCTTGACAGCCCAATGGAGCGTGTCTCGGACAAGTTGCTCAACCCGTTCATCAATGATCAATTGAACCTCCACTATCTTGCGACCTCGTCTTGTAAGCCTTGAGGGAGCCCCAGGTCGCCACGGCCCCGAGAACGACGCCGGCTACCGCCTTCGGGAGAGCCGGCAGGAACTCCGCAACGGTTGCCCAAACTGTCGCCGCCGCTGACCCGCCGACAGCAATTGCCTCCGGACTGACGTGTCTGCGCCTTGTAGGCGGCGGAGCCTCACGTTCCTCCCGGCTACGCGTCTCGCGCCTGACAATCCGATCAAGCAGCACTGATTCCGTCGCTGAAACCGCTGGCCGCAACGTGAAGTCGCGTGCCTCGGGTGGATGGTGGGTTGTGCTACCACCACCCGCGGTCAGTTTCCCAGCGCTCGGACCTTGGCGATCGTCTCCTGGACGTGCTGCTTGGCCGGCTCGCCACCCTGGGACGCCTGCGCGAGTGCCTGCCGGTACGCGTCGATCATGCCGATCAACGGGCCGGCGGCCACACCTTCCAGCGCTCCGGCGACGAGGGCGCGCGCCTCGGCCGCGTCCTGCGCTGCGGCTGCGGTCTTGGCCTTCGCCTCGTCGAGTTTCTGCGACGCCGCCGCCAACCTCGCGATGATCTGTGCTGCGCTCACGCGCATCCTCCCCGTGGTCGACCATCGCCTCCACCACCGCACCGGCGGAGACCACATGGGAGCGTACGAGATTCGCGCACCCAGCGCGACCACGTGATCGCGCATTCGCGACGACGAGGCAGCAGATCGTGGAAGTATTCGACCCTGCCGGGGCACCTTCCTTGCAGGATCTCAGGGCAGGCGTGGGGATCGAGCCTGCTCAACGCTCGGCGACGAACACCCCGACGCCACCGACGCCCTCGACCAGACCCTCAATCTTGAGCGCGTTGATGGCCTGGCGAACGACGATCGCAGAGACGTCGTGCTGACGGCACAACTCGGAGGTCGAGGGCAGCTTGTCGCCCGGCGCGAGTTCGCCGGAGTTGATCTGAGCGCGGATGCCGTCGGCGATCAGCGCCCACTTGGCTTTGGCGGGCATTGGTGTCTCCCAGGTCTGCCCCGCCATTCGATCACGAGCAACTTTGTATAGCAAGCAATGTGCGGACAGTGCTTGCGCGTACATCACCTGTTATATAAGCTTCCATCTGACCGGCTCCCAGGTCTGCAACCCGGAGTTGGTTTCTTCCCCACCGCGCAGAGAGCGCCCGGTCGGTCGGTCCCCCCGTCCGGCCGGGCGTGCCGGGGCGTGCCCGCACGCCGCCCCGACGCACGAGCATGAGCAAGGAGACCGACCCGACGGGAGCCCTCGATGCCCGATCGACCCGACGAGCAGCCCAACGACCCCACCCAGCAGCGGCACAGCAACCGCCTCGTGTCCGATCAGGACGTGGAGGACGCGGACGACATTCTCTTCGCCCATCCGCCCCGTGTGGTGCGCCGCTGGTTGTGCGGGTGCGGCGCGGACTACCCCTGCACCGATGTGCGTTTCGCCCTCCTGGTCAAGTCCACGGCGGAGGCGGGCGAATGAGCGTCGGCACCGTGGACGACCTGCGCGAGGCATGGCTGGCGACGATCGCCGCCGCCGACCGAGCCGGCGCGCACCTGCACGGCGCGGGGCCACCGGGCCGGCGGCTGCCCTGGCAGGACGCGGTCACCGAGTGCTGGCGGGCGCTGAGCCTGGTGTACGCGGGTTTGGCCGCCGACCGGAACTCGCCGGCGGCGTCGGTAGGCGACCTGGTCGCCGGGCTGCGCGTGGCTCGGGTCGACGCGGACCGGGCCGCTGCGCTGGCCGCCCGTGTTCGCTGGCGGTTGGGGGCGACCGAGGACCGTCGCTACGACGCCACCGGGCGCGACGTCGATCCGGTGCTGGCCGAGGCGCTGGTCTGGGCGGCGCTCGGCGAAGGTCCGCCGGTGCCCGACGACGCGGCGGCGATCGTCGCGCGGACGGTGTTGCTGCTCGGCCTGCTGGAAGACGAAGGTCTCACCGACCGCGAACTCGACGAGATTCTGGTGGCCGCTTCCGTCGAAGCCGACCGGCAGTGAGCGCAACCGGGGCTCAAGGTCGACACGAGATCGCCGATGTCGGGGTATCCCGCTGGCACGGATACCCCGACATCAGCAATACCGAGTGGATCACGCCCCAGACGGCGGCCCGTTCTGCACCCGGTTGACCAGATCGTGCAACGGTTTGGTGCCGCTGCCGACCATCACACCGGTCACGATGGCATCGACCCAGACCGCCACACCGTTCCAGTCGGCACCCGCGACCGCGTGCAGAACGTAGAACCCACCCGCGCTGGACGCCACGGTGGCCAACCCGCTCGCGAGACCCCACGCGACGATCGTGCGGTTCGCCTTCGCCTGCGCCACCGCGGCCGTGGCCGCGGCGACCGCCGCACGGTCAGCCTCCGTCGGACCGGCGACCCGGCCGTTCACGTCGGTCACCGTCCGGGCCGACGCGGCCTCGGCGGTACGCCCCGGCAGCCACCGCGAGAACGGCTCCAGGATCCGCTCGACCGCCGCGGCGAAGACCAACAGGGTGAGGAAAACACCCGTGGTGTCCTTGGGTTGGATCTTCGCCGCGGAGGCGCCACTACGCCAGATCATCCAGCCGGCGACAGCGCCGACGGCGATCAGCCCGAAACCCGCAACCACCGCACCGGGACCGGCCTGCCGCGACGCCGCGACAACCGACAGCCCTGACTCCCGATCGTCCCCACGCCGGCGTCGCCCTCCACCGGCGTAGCGACCGCCCTGCCCCATGCCGAATCCGGCTCAACGTTGATGGACGTCTGTCCCTGCAATTCCCTGACCAACCTTTCGATTTGCCATGTGCGAAACGTCGAGGCGCGACGATCCAGAGCCTCGGTTTACCAAGCGGATTACGTACCGACAGCGCTCGGGGCGCGAGACTACGGCACCACAGTGGGCACAATGGACACCGGTGAGGTCGACCGGACCCAGGATCGACACGACGTCGGCGATGTCGGGGTATCCCAGCAGTTCGGACACCCCGATGTCGGCGATACGAAGTGGATTATGGCCCGGGCGGCCGGGGCTGGTCCCGCCGGAGGCTCAGCGCAGGCCGCGGACCAGCAGCAGGTAGGCGCAGTAGGCCATCGGCACCAGCAGGAAGCAGATCAGGAACCCGAGCGGCAGGTAGCGCGGCGGGGTGCCGGCGACCATGGCGGGCCTCCCCCATCGACCCAGCACCAGGTACCCACCGAAGAACGCCACCGCCGGCAGCCCCGCGCAGATCCAGGCGCCGAGGGTGAACCCGTCGACCAGACCCACCCCGGAGGCGAGCACCAGCGTCAACATGAGCACCCCGCCGGCAGCCCCGCACCCGGCGTAGACGGCGACCGCCCGGGCCAGCGGCGACCACGTCGGCAGCAGCGCCGGCCGCTGGGCCAGCAGCTCCGCCTGGTGCCCGTGCCGGTCGGCCTCGTCGGCCCATCCGCCGGGCCAGCTCCAGCTCCACCACCGGATCGACCGCCGCCCGCGCGCTGGGCCCGGCACCCCGACGCCCGCCGG
>NZ_JAEVHM010000067.1 GCF_016802865.1 Micromonospora parastrephiae
GCCGAGCAGGCAGAGCGCCGGCCACTGCCGGCTCGCCACGCCGTCGAGGTCAGCGACCAGGCCGTACCCGCCGCCGGCCGCCACGGCCAGCCCCAGCACACCGAGCAGCACGCCGAGCAGACGCCGCACCCGGCCCCGGGTCGCCAGCAGCGCGCCGCCGCCGGCCAGCGTGACCAGGGCCAACGCCGGGAGCCACGGCAGCAGGGCGGCACCGCCGTGGGCGTCACGCATCGGCGGCAGCGGCGCCGGACGCACGGTCAGTTCCAGAGACCAGGTCCGCGTCGCCGCCCACAGCGCCAGGCCCGCGCCGGCCACGCAGAGCAACACGGCATACGTCAACTCGCGGCGGCCCACCGCGGACCGGTCAGCAGTCATCGGGCCGGCCTTTCGTTCGCGACTGCGGGGCTCCGCTGCGCTGCACTCCTCGCGCTCACCGGGCCGGCTTCAACGTCTCGGCGGACGCGATCGCCGCCAGCACGGCGGCGGCCTTGTTCCGCGTCTCCTGGTCCTCGGCGGCCGGGTCCGAGTCGGCGACCACCCCCGCGCCGGCCTGCACGTAGGCGCGGCCGTCACGGATCAACGCGGTGCGGATGGCGATCGCCATGTCCAGGTCGCCGCCGAAGCCGAAGTAGCCCACCGTGCCGCCGTAGAGGCCGCGGCGCACCGGCTCCAACTCCTCGATGATCTCCATTGCCCGCACCTTGGGAGCGCCGGAGAGCGTGCCGGCCGGGAAGGTCGCGGCGAGCGCGTCGAACGCGTTCTGGTCGTCACGCAGCGTGCCGGTCACGGTGGAGACGATGTGCATCACGTGGCTGTACCGCTCGATGGTCGCGAACTCGGGCACCTCGACGCTGCCCGGCCGGCACACCCGGCCCAGGTCGTTGCGGCCCAGGTCGACCAGCATGACGTGCTCGGCCCGTTCCTTCGGGTCGGCGAGCAGCTCGGCGGCCAGCGCCGCGTCGGCCGTCGGGGTGTCACCGCGTGGCCGGGTGCCGGCGATCGGGTGCAGCAGAGCCTGCCGCTGCCCGTCCGCGCCGGCGGTGACCTTCAGGTGCGCCTCCGGCGACGAGCCGACGATGTCGAAGCCGTCGAAGCGCAGCAGGTACATGTACGGGCTGGGGTTGCTGGTGCGCAACACCCGGTAGACGTCCAGCGGATCGGCGTGGGTGGACCGCTCGAAACGCTGCGACAGCACGATCTGGAAGCACTCGCCGGCCCGGATCGCCTCCTTGGCCGCCTCCACCGCCTTCGGGTAGCCGCCGTCGGGCGTACGGCAGGACACGTCGCCGGTCGGCGGACGCTCGACCGTGGAGATCATTGGCGGGATGGGCCGGGACAGCGCGGTGGTCATCGCGTCCAGCCGGCCCACCGCGTGGTGGTACGCGGCGGTGACCTGCGCGGTGCGGTCCGGGGCGTCCAGCGGTGGCAGCAGCGCGTTGGCGACCAGGATCGCCGAGCCGTCGTAGTGGTCGAGCACCACCAGGTCGGTAGCGAGCATCATGCCCAGCTCCGGCACGCCCAGGTCGTCCTCGATCAGCTCGGGCAGCCGCTCGAAGCGACGGACCAGGTCGTAACCGAGGTAGCCGACCATGCCCCCGGTCAGCGGCGGCAGCCCCGTCGCCCGGGTCGCCGACCGGGCCGGCGAGCGCCGCGACGGTCTCCCGGAGCACCCGCACCGGGTCGCCGTCGGTGGGCAGCCCCGCGGGCGGTTGGCCGAGCCACGCCGCCGCGCCGTTCCGCTCGACGAGGGTGGCGCTGCTGCGGACGCCGATGAACGAGTACCGCGACCAGGCCATGCCGGCCGAGCCGACGCCCTGTTCGGCCGACTCGAGCAGGAACGTGCCCGGTCCACCGGCGAGCTTGCGGTAGACGCCCACCGGGGTCTCCGCGTCGGCCAGCAAACGCCGGGTGACCGGCACCACCCGCCAGTGCGCGGCCAGCTCGGTGAAGGTGGTCGGGTCGGGGGTCACCGCGCCGTCGGTCATGCGCCGGCCCGCCTGTCGTTCGCGACCGCGGGGCTCCGCTGCGCCGCACTCCTCGCGCTCACTGTGCCCCCGCCCCCGTGACCGGCAGTTCGGTGAAGAAGCACGTCCGGTGCCCGGTGTGGCAGGCCGCGCCGACCTGGTCGACGCTGACCAGCAGCGCGTCGCCGTCGCAGTCCAGGGCGACCGAGCGGACGTACTGGTGGTGCCCGGAGGTGGCGCCCTTGACCCAGTATTCGCAGCGGCTGCGGGACCAGTAGGTGGCCCGGCCGGTGGTGAGGGTGCGGTGCAGCGCCTCGTCGTCCATCCAGGCGACCATCAGCACCTCACCGGAGTCGTGCGCGCGGACCACGGCGGCGACCAGGCCGTCGGCGGTGCGCCGCAGCCGGGCCGCGATGGCCGGGTCGAGCCGGGACGGACGGGCCGGCGAGGACGCGGCAGGGCCGCTCGGATCGCTGGGGACGCCGGTCACCGGCGCGTCAGGTACGGGCACAGTGACCCATTGTCCCGCACGCGGGGCGGGGACCGGCGACCGCTCCCGCCCGGTTCCCGGCCGGGGTGCGGCGGGCCGGGCCAGTTGGGCGACGTAGCGGTCCAGGCGCCCGTCGACCAGGGCATCGGCCAGGTCGGTGCCGGCGGCCTCGGCGATCACCTCGGCGTACGGGCGGACCAGCGGCAGTGTGCCGGCGACCAGCCGCACGGCGGCGGCCCAGAGCTGCCCGGTGGAGCCTGGGCGCAGCCCGAGGCAGAGCAGCATGTCCTCCCGGTAGCCGGGCGGGGCGACAGGCAGCTCCAGGGCCGCCGCGAAGGCCGCTCGGCGGGAGGACACCCGCACCGACGGGTTGGCCGGGCGAAGCACCGACGGGCAGAGTCGGGCCAGGTCGGCGACGGCGAGCCGAACGCCCAGACGGTCGTCGGCGGCCCGAGCGGCGGCGGCCTTGCCCAACGCGGCGATCATCTCCTCCAGCCGGGGTGGTTCGGCGGGCTGGCAGAGCACCGGCAGGTCGATCCGGGGCCGCCAGTGCGGGTCGGCCCAGAGCAGCCGCACCGGCGCGGTGACCGGCAGCCCGAACGCCCAGTCCGCCGGCTCGCCGAGCCGGTGCACCCAGGAGCGGACGTCCCGGGCGGCCACCGACACGTGGGTCAGCCGGCCGGCGGATTCGGCCAGGTACGCCCGTCGGGCGGCGTACGGGGCGCCGCCGACCAGCACGTCGAGGTCGACGTCGCTGTGCGCGGTGGCCGTCCGGCGGGCGTGACTGCCGCGCAGGAGGATGCCGACGACCGGTCGCTCGGCGGCCTGCCGCAGCCGCGCGGCCCAGTCCTCGAGAAAACCGCTGTCCGGTAACGGAGCGTGACCCACCGCGCCATCGTGCCGTACGCCCGATCGGCGCGCAATGCCCGATGCCGGACCCGGTGTCCGGTCCGAAGGCTACTGCCCGTTGTCGCGCTCGGCGCGACGGGGCGTCCAGGTGGCCGCGGCCTGACGGTTGCGTCGACGACTGAATCTCATCTAGCGTTGAGTTCATCGGTCGATGAGTTTTCTGGAGGTGTGTGATGGGCGACGCGATAGCCGTCCGTGACCTGGTCGTGGACCGGGGCGGACGGCGGGTGCTGGACGGCATCAGCTGCACGGTCGCCCGGGGTGCCGTCACCGGACTGCTCGGCCCCAGCGGCAGCGGGAAGACGACGTTCATGCGCGCGGTCGTCGGGGTGCAGGTGGTCACCAGCGGGACGATCACCGTCCTGGGACAACCGGCCGGCGCCGCCGCGCTGCGTCACCAGGTGGGCTACCTGACGCAGGCCCCGAGCGTCTACGCCGACCTGACCGTGCGGGAGAACGCCCGCTACTTCGCGGCCCTGCACGGGCGGGGGCGCGCCGAGGCCGACCGGGCGATCAGCGATGTGGGGCTGGCCGGAGCGGCCGGCCAACTCGTGGCCACCCTCTCCGGCGGCCAGCGCAGCCGCGCCTCACTGGCCTGCGCGCTGGTCGGCGACCCGGAGCTGGTCATCCTCGACGAACCGACCGTCGGGCAGGACCCGGTGCTGCGGGCCGACCTGTGGGCCCGGTTCCACGCGCTGGCGGCGGCCGGCACCACCCTGCTGGTGTCCAGCCACGTGATGGACGAGGCGGCCCGCTGCGACCGCCTGCTGTTGATCCGCGAGGGACGGCTGATCGCCGACGACAGCCCGGCCGCGATCCGCGCCGCGGCCGGCGTGGACGACCTCGACGAGGCGTTCCTGCGCCTGATCCGAGCCGGCGCGGCCCGAACCGGAGGAGCAGCCTCATGAACGCGCGCATCCTGGCCGCCACCACCGGACGCATCCTGCGCCAGCTCCGGCACGACCGGCGCACCATCGCGCTGCTGGTGGCCGTGCCGGCCGTCCTGCTCACCCTGGTCTACTTCATGTACGCCGACCAGCCGACCCCACCCGGCCAGCCGTCGACGTTCGACCGGATCGCGTTGGTGATGCTCGGCATCTTCCCCTTCGTGATCATGTTCCTGGTGACCAGCATCGCCATGCTGCGGGAGCGCACCTCCGGCACGTTGGAGCGGCTGCTCACCACCCCGCTGGGCAAGCTCGACCTGCTCTTCGGCTACGGCATCGCCTTCGGTTTGGCCGCCGCCGTGCAGGCCGCGGTCGCCGCCGCGGTCGCGTACTGGATCTTCGACCTGGACACCGCCGGCAGCATCGCTCTGGTGATCGGGATCGCGGTCCTCGACGCGGTGCTCGGCGTCGCCCTCGGGCTGTTCTGCAGCGCCTTCGCCCGCACCGAGTTCCAGGCAGTACAGTTCCTGCCGGTCGTGGTGGTCCCCCAGCTGCTGCTGTGCGGGCTGTTCGTGGCCCGCGACCAGATGGCCGGCTGGCTCCAGGCGCTCAGTGACGCCTTCCCCCTGTCGTACGCCATCGAGGCGTTGCAGGAGGTCGGCGCCAACGCCGAGCCGACCGGCACGATGTGGCGGGACGTGGCGGTGGTGCTCGGCTCGGTGGTGCTGGCGCTGGTGCTCGCGGCGGCCACCCTGCGCCGGCGCAGCGGCTGACCGGCGGCAGCAGCGGGACGAACGAAGGGCGGCGATGACGCGGCGGACCGGCCGGAGACCGGGCAATCCGGGCACCCGGGAATCGATCCTCGATGCGGCGCGGGCGGCTTTCGCCGAGCGTGGCTTCGACGCCGCCTCGATCCGCGCCATCGCCGGCACGGCCGGCGTCGACCCGGCGCTGGTGCACCACTACTTCGGCAGCAAGGACCAGCTCTTCCTGACCGCGATGAACTTCCCGGTCGACCCCGGTCAGCTGGTGCCGAAGGTGCTCGCCGGCGACCGGGACGGCGTCGGCGAGCGCATGGTGCGCATCTTCCTCGGCGTCTGGGACTCTCCGGCCGGTAGCGCCGGGGTGGCGCTGCTGCGCTCGGCGGTGAGCAACGAGTGGACCGCGCGGCTGCTGCGCGAGTTCATCACCACGCAGGTGCTGCGCCGGGTGCTCGAACAGCTCGACGTCGAGCCGGACCAACTGCCGCTGCGCGGTTCCCTGGTGGCCACCAGATGATCGGCCTGGCCATGATGCGGCACGTGATCCGACTGGAACCGGTCGCGTCGGCGGACCCGGAGGCTCTGGCCGCCGCGATCGGTCCCACCATCCAGCGGTACCTCACCGGGCCGCTGCCGGCCTAGACCACCGGCGGGCCGGACCGGTCAGCGCGGCGGGGGCACGCTCGCCGGGCGGCGCATCGGCGGCAGCAGCCGGGCCAGCTCGTCGGGATCGGCCACCGGGCCGGGAAAGGCCAGCCGGACCCGACGTCGGGCGCCGGGACGGCCGAGAGCGACCACCAGCCCGTAACGGTCGACGCGCACCACCCGGGGCGGACCGTCCGGGGCCTGCTCGGTCAACCCGAGCTGCCGGCGCAGGTACTCGGTCACCTGGGTGGCGTCGCGCTCGGCGAGGTCGGCCAGCAGCCGCGCCTCGACCGGGTGCACCGGGTCCGGCTCGGCCTCGGCGTACTCCCCGGGGTCGACTCGCCGCACGGCGCCGGCGTGTTCCCAGCGGACCTCGACCACCTCGAAGCGGTACAGCCGGAACCGGGTGCCCACGTCGAGCAGGTCACCGGTCGGTTCCACGGCGGCGAAGTCGACCGCCGCCCGCCGGGCCTCGTCGGCGCGCAACTCGGCGGCCCACCCGGAGACCCAGGCCCGGCCCAGGCCGGGCGCGCCGGCGGCGGGCGGCAGGTCGAGCACGTCGAGCACCACCGCGACATCCGACCCTCCGGCCACCGGGCGCAGCGCGGCGGCCAGGTGACTGGCCACCGGCACCAGCAGCAGCACCCGGCCGTCCGGGTCGGTCACGTGCCGGGCGTGGTGCGGACCGGGCCGGTGGGCCAGGTGGACGAGGCCGGGCAGCCGACCGGCGACGAGGGTACGAACGATCTCGGCGGGGCTGGGCCGCATGGTGCGACCTCCTTCAGAGGTTAGGCTTACCTAACCCGGAGGGTAGAGCACCCGGCCGTCGACGTCCACCACAGCGGCGCAGGTGGGACGCCACCGCCTCACCGGGTCTGCTCCAGCCAGGAGGCGTAGAGCAGCCCGTAGACCGAGTCGGCGTCGCGGACCAGCTCGTCGTGCGGGCCGCGCTGCACCACCCGACCCCGGTCCACCACGATCACCTCGTCGGCGGCCTGCGCCGTGGAGAGCCGGTGCGCGATGGCGAGGGTCGTCCGACCCCGGGTGACCGCGTCCAGGGTGCGTTGCAGACGCACCTCCGTCGCCGGGTCCACGGCGCTGGTCGCCTCGTCCAGGACCAACAGGTCCGGGTCGGCGACGTACGCCCGGGCCAACGCGACCAACTGCCGCTCCCCCACGCTGAGCGCCTCACCCCGCTCACCGACCGGCGTGTCCAGACCCGCCGGCAGACCGTCCAGCCAGTCCGACAGACCCAACTCGGTGAAGGCCGCGCCGAGCTGCTCGTCGGTCAACTCCGGACGAGCGAACCGGACGTTGTCCCCGACCGTCGCGTCGAAGAGGAACCCGTCCTGCGGCACCATCACCACCCGGGAGCGCAGCGAATCGAACCGGACCTCGGCCAACGGCACCCCGGACAGCAGCACCGCGCCCGCCGACGGGTCCATCAGTCGGGTGAGCAGCTTGGCGAAGGTGGTCTTGCCGCTGCCGGTCTCGCCGACCACCGCCACCCGGCTCTTCGCCGGGATCTCCAGGTCGATGTCGTGCAACACCGGCGGGCCACCGGGGTACGCGAACCGCACCCCCGCGAAGCGGATGTCCAGCGGCCCACCCGGCAGGTCGCGTCCCTGCTCCCCCGGGTCGGCCACGTCCGGGGCGACGTCCAGCACGTCCAGCACCCGACGCCAGCCCGCGATCGCGTTCTGCGCCTCGTTGAGCACCTCGGTGGCGATCTGCACCGGCTGGATGAAGAGCGTCACCAGGAACAGGAACGCCGTCAACTGACCGATCGTCAACGTGCCGTCCACGCCCAGCGTCACCCCGAGCACCACCACGCCGGCCAGCGCCAACCCGGCCGCCAGCTCCCCGACCGAGCTGCCCACGATGCTGATCCGGATCGCCCGCTGCTGCGCCAGGCGCTGACCGTCGATGGCGTCGTCCAGCCGCCGGGCGGTGCGCCCCGCGATGCCGTACGCCCGGATCACCGGCGCGCCGACCACGCTCTCGCCGATCGCGCCGAGCAGCGTGCCGGTGCGCTGACGCACGGTCGCGTACGCCGCGCCCAGGCGGCGTTGCAGCTGCCGGATGACGAACACCGCCGGCAGGAACGCGGCCAGCACCACCAGGGTCAACTGCCAGGAGTACGCCAGCATGACGGCCGTGGTGACCACCAGCTGACCGAGGTTGACCAGCAGGATCACCCCACCCCACTGGAGGAACTGGGTGATCTGGTCGACGTCGCTGGTGACCCGGGAGACCAGCGACCCGCGCCGCTCCGACTGCTGGTGCAGCATCGACAGGTCGTGCACGTGCCGGAACGCCCGGGTGCGCACGTTGGCCAGCGCCGTCTCGCTGACGGTGAACAGCCGACGCATCATCAGGTAACCGCAGAGCGTGGTGACCGTGAGGATCACCGCGGTGATCGCCACCACCGACCACACCACGTCCAGGTTCAGGCCACCGACGATGCCCCGGTCGATGCCCTGCTGCACGGCGACCGGTACGGCCACCCGGCCGACCATGTAGACCAGCGCGAGGGCCAACGTGGCGGCCAGCCCGGTCCGCAGCTCCGGCGAGAGCGCCAGGCCCCGGCGCAGGGTCTGCCAGGTCGTCTCGGCCCGCTCGGCCCGCTCACCAGTGTCTTGCGTTGTCGTCACCGGGCCTGCCTTTCGTTCGCGACTGCGGGGCTCCGCTGCGCTGCACTCCTCGCGCTCACCGGTCCACCTCGATTTCCAGGCCCGACGGCAGCGGTGCCACCTCGTCGTCGTACGGGCGTTCCTGCGCCCGGTCCACCTCCGCCTGCTCGTAGGCGGTGACCAGGTCGACGTAGCCGGGCACGGTGGCCAGCAGTTCGGTGTGCGTCCCCCGGGCCACCACCCGCCCGTGCTCCACGTAGATGACCTCGTCGGCCAGCGCGATCGTGGCCCGGCGGTACGCGACGACCAGGATCGACGCGGCCGGCACCCCCGGCGCACCCGCCGACGAGCGCAGTCCGGCGAGGATGGCCGCCTCGACCCGGGGGTCGACCGCGCTGGTCGCGTCGTCGAGCACCAGCAGTCGCGGTCGGCCGGCCAGCGCGCGGGCCAGGGTGAGCCGCTGCCGCTGCCCGCCGGAGAGCGAGGTGCCCCGTTCGCCGACCATGGTGTCCAGTCCGTCGGGCAGCGCCGCCACGAATCCGTCCGCCTCGGCCAGCCGCAGGGCCGCCCAGACGTCCTCGTCGTCGATGCCCGGCCGGTCCAGGGCGATGTTGGCGCGGACCGTGTCGTCGAAGACGAACGGCACCTGCGCGACGAGAGCCACCGTGCCGGTCAGCGACGCGGCGGTCAGCTCCCGCACGTCGACCCCGTCCAGCTCGACGGTGCCGGAGTCCGGGTCGACGAGGCGCACCGCCAGCGAGGTGATGGTGGACTTGCCGGCGCCGGTCGGCCCGACCAGGGCCACCGTCCGCCCGGCCGGCACGGTGAAGCCGACCTCCCCGAGCACCTGGGCGCCGGGTTGGTGCGCCTCGGCCGGCGGGTACGAGAAGTGCACGTCGGTGAAGGTGAGGGTGGCCGGGCCGGAGGTGGCCGGGTCGAGCACGCGCTGCCCGTACGGCATCTCTCCGGTGGCGTCGAGCACGCGGCGCACCCGGTCCCAGCCGGCGACGCTGCGCGGCAGCTCGGCCAGGACCCAGCCGATGGCCCGCACCGGGAAGGCCAGCACGGTGAAGAGGAACGCCACGCTGACCAGCTCGGTGACGCTGATCGCGCCCTGGCGCAGCCGGAACGCCCCGACCACCAGCACGGCGAGGGTGCCGAGGCTGGGCAGCGTCTCCAGCAGCGGGTCGAAGACACCCCGTAGCCGACCTACCGCGACCAGCGAGTCGCGCAGCTCACCGGCGCGGCTGGCGAACCGGGCCGTCTCCTGCGCCTCGCGGCCCATCGTCTTGACCACCAGGGCGCCGTCGAAGCTTTCGTGGGCGATGCCGCTGACCTCGGCGCGCAGCCGCTGGGCGCGGGCCTGCCGGGGCGCCATCCGGCGGGAGTAGACCACGTTGAGCGCGAACAGCGCCGGGAAGACCGCGAGGCCGACCAGGGCGAGGGCCCAGTCGGTGGCGAACAGCGAGACGATCGCGCCGACCAGCATCACCAGTGTGCCGACGGCGAAGGGCAGCGGCGCGATCGGGTACCAGGCCGCCTCCACGTCGGAGTTGGCGTTGGACAGCAGCGTGCCGGTGGAGTTGCGGTGGTGCCAGGCCACCGGCAGGTCCAGGTAGCGACGGGTGACCCGGCGACGGTAGGCGGCCTGGAGGCGGTACTGCATGTAGCCGGCGCCGAGCCGGCGGCCGAAGATGCCCACCACGCGCAGCACGCTGATCCCGAACAGCGCGGCCGCGGCCAGCGCCAGCGTGCCGACGCCCACCTGGCCGCGGGCGATGGACGGCACCACCACCTCGCCGACGACCCCGCCGACCACGTACGCGCTGGCGATGACCATCGCGCCGAACAACACACTGCCGACCACCGCGACCGCGAAGATCCGTGGCTGTTCCCGGATGGCCTGCCCCAGGACGCGCAGTCCTCGACCCAGCACGTCCCGACTTGTCCTGCTCGCCACGCTCTCCCCCGCCGTAAGCCACAATTATCTCCCTCATCCTTACCGCTGCGGGCCAGCACCGCCGACCCGGACCGGATATGTCGACCGTCACGTACCAGCCGGCGGCGGGGTCGCCGACGTGACCCGCGCCCATCCGCGCGCGGGGACGGACGGCCGGGCCTACGATCGGGCCATGTCGCGGTACGCCCGAGCCGAGCGCCAGGCGCTGGCCGATCTCCTCCTGGCCCGCGGGCCCGACGCGCCGACGATCAACGAGGGCTGGGCCACCCGTGACCTCGCCGCGCACCTGGTGCTGCGCGAGCGCCGGCCGGACGCGGCCGGCGGGATCCTGCTGCCGCCACTGCGCGGGTACGCCGAGCGGGTGCGCCGCCGCCTCGCCGCCCGTCCGTACGCCGAACTGGTGGCGCAGGTGCGCCGACCTCCGAAGTGGAGCCCGGTCAGCAACCCGCTGACCGACGAGCTGGTCAACACGATGGAGTTCTTCATCCACCACGAGGACGTGCGGCGGGCCGTCCCCGGCTGGCAGCCCCGCGACCTGGCCGTCGGCCTACAGACCGCCCTGTGGAAGCGGGCCGCGCCGATGGCCCGGCTCGCGCTGCGTCGCTTTCCGGCGGACCTCTACGTGCAGGCGCCCGGGCACGGTGAGGTCTCCGTCGGCCGTGGTGGCGAGCGGCTGCGGGTGGTCGGCGCGCCGGCCGAGCTGGCCCTGTTCCTCTCCGGACGGCAACGGGTCGCGAGGGTCCAACTGGACGGCCCACCGGAGGCCGCGCGCCGACTGCGCGCCGCCAGCCTGGGAATGTGACTCTCTGAACTCAAACGGTCACAGAGAACGTGTGGAATTTCCCACACCCAGCGAAACATACTGATGCCTCCTCCCGTACGCTTCACCGCGCCGCTCTGCGCCGGGCGGCACGGAGTGGGGGCGCACTGTGCGGAGTTTCGCGATTTCGGCGCTGCGGGAGCCCCCGTTCACGGCGGGGCGCCATGGCGCCACGGAGCAGGTGGCGAGCGAGAGCGTCGAGTGGGCGCGCGCGTTCGGGCTGGTCGATTCCAGCCACCGTGTGCACCGGCTGCAACGGGCCGACGCCGCCGGTCTGGCCGGCCGCGCCTGCCCGGACGGATCGGTGGACGGGCTGCGGCTGCTCACCGACCTGATCAGCTGGCTTTTCGTGATGGACGACGCCTGCGACGAGGACGGCCTCGGCGCCGACCCGGTCCGGCTGGGGCCGGCGATCAGCACCCTGCTCGACGTGCTGGACCGGTGCGGGGACCCGGACGTCGTACCGCCCGCCGGCGGGCCGCTCGGTGACGCGCTGCACGACCTGTGCCGCCGGATCCGACTTCACGACCACGCGGCCCTGCTGCTCCGGTTCGTCAGCCAGGTCCGGGAGTACCTGCTGGCGCTGCTCTGGGAGGCGACCAACCGGGAGCGTCGGCGCATACCCGAGTTGGCGGAGTACGTCCAACTGCGCCGGCACATCGGCGGCGTGCACCCCTGCCTCACCCTGACCGACCTGGCGTCGGCGCAGCCGCCCCGGCCGACCCAACGCGCCGATCCGGCGCTGGTCGCCCTGGATCTGCTGGCGGTGGACCTGGTCTGCTGGTGCAACGACCTCTTCTCCTACGGCAAGGAGAGCCAGGCGGACCCGGACGCGCAGAACCTGGTGACCGTGATCGCCCAGGAGAGCGGCGCGGACGAGGCGGACGCGTTGCAGGCGGCGGCGGACCGGTTCAATGAGGGGCTGGCGGCGTACCTGACGGCGGAGGAAGCGCTGCTGGCGAGTGGCGAGGACGGCGTACGGCCGGCACTGACGGCGCGCCGCAACTGGGTGCGCGCCACCTACGACTGGTCAGTCGCGGCCGCCCGGTACGCCTGATCCGGCCGTACCGGCTGGTGGCACGGGACGCCGAACGATCACCAGGGCTAGCCGATTCCCGCCGCCAGGCAATACTCTTCGGTAACCACCATGACGTGACCCCCGTCACGCCACCACCCCCGAAGGCGGCTACAGCGATGGCTCTCGATG
Source organism: Micromonospora parastrephiae (assembly GCF_016802865.1). Classification (GTDB taxonomy): domain Bacteria; phylum Actinomycetota; class Actinomycetes; order Mycobacteriales; family Micromonosporaceae; genus Micromonospora; species Micromonospora parastrephiae. The sequence goes on from NZ_JAEVHM010000067.1 coordinate 12,277, forward strand.
TACCGTACCGCTCCATCCCGGACATGTTCCTCAAGCGCGTGGCGGCCACCCCCGACCAGCACGCGTTCGCGTCCCCGAACTCCGACGACTCGGGCCCCAGCTGGCTCACCTGGGCGCAGGTCGGGCAGCGCGCCAAGGCGGTCGCCGCCGGCCTGCACAGCCTGGGCATCGGCCTCGAGGACCCGGTCGCGATCATCGCCAACACCCGCCTGGAATGGGTGATCGCCGACTTCGGCATCATGTGCGCGGGCGGGGCGACCACCACCGTCTACCCCACCACCGAGCCGGCGGACGCGACGTACATCATCGCCGACTCCGGTTCCAAGGTGCTGGTCGCGGAGAACCCGGCCCAGGCTGCCAAGATCGCCGGAGCCGACCTGCCCGCCCTGACCCACGTGGTGCTCATCGACGGCGTCGCCGACGCGTCCGCCGCGGTGCCCCAACTCACCCTCGCCGAGCTGGAGGAGCGGGGCGCCCGCGCGCTGACCGCCGAGCCCGACCTGATCGACATGATCGTCGCCGGCATCGGCCCGGACCAGCTGGCCACCCTGATCTACACCTCCGGCACCACCGGCCGCCCGAAGGGTGTCGAGCTGCTGCACGGCGGATGGTGCTGGGAGGCCGTGGCGCAGGCCGAGGTGGGGCTGCTGCGCGACGACGACCTGCAGTACCTGTGGTTGCCGCTGTCCCACTCGTTCGGCAAGACCCTGCTCTGCGGCGCCATCCACGTCGGCCTGCCCACCTACGTCGACGGCCGGGTGGACAAGCTGGTCGACCTGCTCTCGGTGATCCGGCCGACGCTCATGTGCGGCGCCCCCCGCGTCTTCGAGAAGGTCTACAACCGGGCGGTGACCACCGCGCAGGACGCCGGCGGCGCGAAGGCGAAGATCTTCGCCTGGGCCGTCGGGATCGGCAAGGAGAAGGTGGCCCTGGAACAGGCCGGCAAACCGGTGCCGGCCGGGTTGAAGCTGCGCTACGGGCTGGCCGAGAAGCTGGTGTTCAGCAAACTCCAGGCCCGCCTGGGCGGGCGGATGCGGGTGCTGGTGTCCGGCGCCGCCCCGCTCAGCCCGGAGATCGCCACCTTCTTCGCCGCCGCCAACCTGCCGATCTCCGAGGGCTACGGCCTCACCGAGACCAGCGCCGGCAACTTCGTCAACCCGCCGTCCGGGCTGCGCATCGGCACGGTCGGCACCGCGATGGGCGACCTGGAGTGCCGCATCGACACCGACGGCGAGATCCTGGTCCGTGGACGGCCGGTGATGCGCGGCTACCACAACCTGCCGCAGGAGACCGCCGCCGCGTTCACCGAGGACGGCTTCTTCCGCACCGGCGACATCGGCACCCTCGACGAGCAGGGCTACCTGCGGATCACCGACCGCAAGAAGGACCTGGTCAAGACCTCGGGCGGCAAGTACATCGCGCCCTCGCACATCGAGGGGATGTTCAAGGCGCTCTGCCCGTACACCTCGCAGGCGATCGTGATCGGGCAGGCCCGCAACTACTGCACGATGCTCGTGACGCTCGACCCGGACGCGATCCGGGGCTGGGTGGCCGGCGGCCCGCTGGAGGGGCGCGACTACAGCGGGATCGTCGCGTCACCGGAGGCCCAGGCGATGGTCGAGGAGTACGTCGCCCAGCTCAACGCCAAGCTCAACCGCTGGGAGACGATCAAGAGGGTGACGATCCTGCCGCGCGACCTGACCATCGAGCACGGCGAGATCACCCCGTCCCTGAAGATCAAGCGACGCGGTGTGGAGAGCAACTTCGCCAGCGAGATCGACAAGATGTACAGCGGCACCCTCGCCGAGCTCTGAGTCGGCCGAGTCGGTGGCCCCGTACCCGCGTGGGTGCGGGGCCACCGGCGTCCGGCACCACCGGTCCGGCTCGGCTCAGGCGATGACGGCTGGCTCCTGCCACCGCTGCCGGCCGGCCCGGTCCAGGTCGTAGCGGACCCCGGCGATCCGCCCGACCGCCTCCACCAGGTCGGCGGCGGGCAGGGTGAACGGCAGTCGGAGGAACCGTTCCAGGGTGCCGTCGAGGCCGAACCGGGGGCCGGGGGCCAGCCGGACGCCGACCTCCTCGGCGGCCCGGGCCAGCGCGCTGGAGACCGGGCCGTCCAGCTCGGCCCAGAGCGTCACGCCGCCCCGTGGCGCGGTGACACGCCAGTCCGGCAGCCGGTGCGCCAACGCGCCGAGCAGGGCGTCGCGCTGCGCGGCGAGCTGGGCACGCCGGTCCCCGACGATGGCCGGCGCGTCGGCGAGCAGGTGCACCGCGACGAGTTGGTCCAGCACCGGGCTCGCCATGTCCACACCGACCCGGACGGCGGCCAGCCGCTGCACCTGCGGCGCGGAGGCGCGTACCCAGCCGATCCGCAGGCCACCCCAGTACGGCTTGCTCATCCCGCCGATGCTGACCACTCGGGAGTGCCGGTCGAAGGTGGCCATGGGTGGTGGCAGCTCGGTGCCGTCCAGCGGCAGGTCCACGAAGGACTCGTCGACGATGAGGTCGGTGCCGGCGGCGTGGGCGGCGGCCACCACCCGCTCACGCAGCGGGGCCGGCATCAGGTGCCCGGTCGGGTTCTGGAACTCCGGAATCAGGTACGCCAGCCTGGGTCGGGTCTGCCGGAGGCTGCCCAGCAGCAGGTCGGCCTCCCAGCCACCGGAATCGGCGGCCAGGCCGTGGGTGGTGATCCGGGCCCGACGGCCGGCCAGCGCGGCCAGCGCGTTGGGGTAGGTCGGTGACTCGACCAGCACACTGCCGCCGGGCGCCAGGGCGAGCCGAAGTACCAGGTCGAGTGCGTGCTGGGTGCCGCTGGTCACCATGATCTGGTCGGCCGAGGTCGGCAACCCCCGTGCGGTGTACCCGTCGGCGACCGCCTCGCGCAGCTCGATGATGCCGGTCGGGTGGTAGCCGGCGCCGCCCAGGTACCGGGGCAGGTCCTCGGCGGCGGCCCGGGCGGCCGTCAGCAGCTGCGGCGGGGCGGCGAGCGCGGCGACGCCGAGGTCGATCATCTCCCGGTCGTCCAGTGGGGTCCACAGGCCGGTGCTGGCCACCCGGTGGTTGCCGGGCAGCATGGTCCAACTGCCGGCGCCCCGGCGGCTGGCCAGGTGCCCGGTCTCACGCAGCTGCCGGTACGCGGCGGTGACCGTGGTCCGGCTGATCCGCAGGGCCTCGGCCAGCTCCCGTTCGGCCGGCAGGCGGACGCCCAGCGGCAACCGACCGTCGGCGAGCAGACCCCGCACCGCGCCGGCCAGGGCGGCGTAGTCGGGGCTGCGCCGGCGACCGGGCAGGGCGTGCCACTGCCCGAGCAGACGGGCCAATTGGACGCCGCGCACTTCACCGGTCATGGCCACTCCTCGGATATTGGCTTCTTTCCCCGGGAGGATTGGCCCCTAGGGTGGCATGCATGGCACTGATTGGCAATCTGCGGTACCGGCCGGCGCGACGGCTGAGCCAGCTCTACGTGGGGCTGGTCCTCTACGGGGTCAGCATGGCCCTGATGGTCCGCTCCGATCTGGGCCTCGACCCGTGGGACGTCTTCCACCAGGGCCTGTCCGAGCGAACCGGGCTCTCCTTCGGCACCGTCACCATCGCGGTCGGCGCGCTCGTGCTGCTGCTCTGGATCCCGCTGCGGCAACGCCCCGGGCTCGGCACGGTCAGCAACGTGGTCGTCATCGGCCTGGTGGTGGACGCCACGCTGGCGTTGCTGCCGGCGGGTGGCCCGCTCGGCGTGCGCATCGCGCTGCTGGTCACGGGAATCGTCGCCAACGGCGCCGCCACCGGCCTCTACCTCGGCGCCCAGCTGGGCCCCGGCCCCCGCGACGGCCTGATGACCGGCTTCGTGGCCCGCCGGCCCGGCTGGTCGATCCGGCTGGTGCGCACGGTCATCGAGGTCACCGTGCTGGCGCTGGGCTGGCTGCTCGGCGGCACGGTCGGCGTGGGCACCGTCGCGTACGCGCTGGCCATCGGTCCACTGGCGCACCTGTTCATACCGGTGTTCGCCGTGCCCATGACGGAGGCCACCACACCCGCCCCGACGGCCGCGCCCGCCGGCTGAACCCTCACCGACCGTCCCCGGACCGGCACACCGCGGTGGTGAAGAGGGCCGATGGTGGGTGGGTGTTCCCTTCCGCGACGCGCGCCGTCATCATCTCTTCATGGGGGAGAACGGTTGGCGCTGGACGGACGCCTGGATCTTCGTGTCGCTGGTCATCGCGAGCGGTGCCGGTCGGCACCGTCGATCGGCGACCAGCCGCAGGCCGGAGGGCGTCCGCCTCACCGATGTGCTCTCCACCGCCGACCACCTCAACCATGCGATCCCGCAGCGGCACGAGGTGGAGGCCGCCGTCCAGCGTCTGGTCGGCGCGGGCCTGATCAGCGTCGCCGACGGCTGGTTCCGGATCACCGGCGAGGGTGAGCAGCTCTGGCGCAGCCGCCCGCGCGCCGGTGTCGCGACGATGGTGGACACCGTGCAGGGTGTCCTGAGCCGCCGGCACGCGCCGGGCAGCGCCGACTGGATTCTGGACGAGGCCGACCACGCGGCGGCCGTCCAGGAGTACGTGGTCCGCTCGATCCCGACGCCCCGGCGCTCCCCCGAGGGGCACTCCGGCGGGCACTGACCGGGCTCAGCGCACCGGGTGACCGCCGCGGCGCAGCGCGTCCTTGACCTCGGCCACGGTCAGCTCGCCGAAGTGGAAGACGCTGGCGGCGAGCACCGCGTCCGCGCCGGCGCCGATCGCCGGCGGAAAGTGCGCCACCTCGCCAGCGCCGCCGCTGGCCACCACCGGCACGTCCACCACCGCCCGCACCGCCGCGATCAGCTCCAGGTCGAAGCCCGCCTTGGTGCCGTCGGCGTCCATCGAGTTCAGCAGGATCTCCCCCGCGCCCAACTCGGCTCCCCGCTGCGCCCACCGCACCGCGTCGATGCCCGTGCCCCGCCGGCCGCCGTGCGTGGTGACCTCGAAACCGCTGGGGGTGCTGTCGGTCGCGGCCCGGCGCACGTCGAGAGAGAGCACCAGCACCTGCCGGCCGAACCGGTCGGCGATCTCGGCGATCAGCTCCGGACGGGCGATGGCGGCGGTGTTCACGCCGACCTTGTCCGCACCGGCGCGCAGCAGGGTGTCCACGTCGGCGACCTGCCGGACCCCACCGCCGACGGTCAGCGGGATGAACACCGACTCGGCGGTGCGGCGCACCACGTCGAGCATGGTGCCCCGGTCGCTGGAGGAGGCGGTGACGTCGAGGAAGGTCAGCTCGTCCGCGCCGGCCCGGTCGTACGCCGCGGCCAGCTCCACCGGGTCACCGGCGTCGCGCAGGTCGAGGAAGTTGACCCCCTTGACCACCCGCCCGGCGTCCACGTCCAGACAGGGGATCACCCGCACCGCCACCGTCATGCCGCGAGCCTATCCTCCGCGCGCGCGGCGGCGGCCGACCTGTGAGACCGGCCACCGCCGCGCGTCGGATCGGGACTCACACCCGGACGAGCATCTTGCCCAGGTTCTCGCCACGCAGCAGGCCCAGGAACGCCGCCGGGGCGTTCTCGATGCCGTCCACGATCGTCTCGTCGTACGACAGCGTGCCGTCGCGCAGCCAGCCGGAGACGTCGGAGACGAACGCGTCGCGCAGGTTGTTGTGGTCGCCGACCAGGAAGCCGCGCAGGGTGAGCCGCTTGCCGATGACCAGCGCGAGGTTGCGCGGCGCGGCCGGCGGCTCGGTGTCGTTGTACTGCGCGATCATGCCGCAGATGGCGGCCCGGCCGTGCAGGTTCATCGCCGAGATCGCCGCCTCCAGGTGATCACCGCCGACGTTGTCGAAGTAGACGTCGACACCGTCCGGGGCGGCCGCCCGCAGCGATTCCCGTACCGGCCCGTCGTGGTAGTCGAAGGCGGCGTCGAAGCCCAACGCCTTGAGCCGCTCGACCTTGGCCGGCGAGCCGGCGCTGCCGACCACCCGGCCGGCGCCCTTGAGCTTGGCGATCTGACCGACCAGGCTGCCCACCGAGCCGGCCGCGGCGGAGACGAAGACGGTCTCGCCTGGCTTCATCGCCGCCACCTCCAGCAGGCCGGCGTACGCGGTCAGGCCCGCCATACCCAGCACGCTGAGGTACGCGGTGACCGGTGCGAGACTCGGGTCGACCCTGCGGACGGCCCTGGCCTCCAGCAGCGCGTACTCACGCCAGCCGAGGCCGTGCAGCACGGTGTCGCCGACGGCGACGCCCTCGGCCTCGCTGGCCACCACCTCGCCGACCGCGGCGCCGTCGAGCGGCGCGTCGAGCGCGAACGCCGGCACGTACGACTTGACGTCGTTCATCCGCCCCCGCATGTACGGGTCGACGGACATGTACTGGTTGCGGACCACGATCTGGCCGGGACCAGCCGTCGGCACGTCGGTCTCGACGAGCCGGAAGTTCGCCTCGGTGGGCCAACCGGCGGGACGGCTGGCCAGGTGGATCTCACGGTTGCCGGTCACTCGGTGGTCGTCCTCTCGTCCGCGGGTGATGGCCTGGTCCGCGACGTCACGCGGGCAGGGTCTCGCGGACGGTCAGCGCGACGTCGATGTTGCCGCGGGTGGCGTTCGAGTACGGGCACACCTGGTGGGCCTGCTCGACGAGCTGCTCGGCGGCGTCGCGGGGCACGGCGGGCAGGTCGACGACGAGCCGCACGGTGAGCCCGAACCCGCCGCTGCCGTTCGGGCCGATGCCCACCTCGGCGGCGACGACCGAGCCGGTCACGTCGGCCTTGGCCCGGCGGGCGACCAGCCGCAGCGCGCCGTGGAAGCAGGCCGCGTAGCCGGCGGCGAAGAGCTGCTCCGGGTTCGCGGCGCCACCGGCGCCACCCATCTCCTTCGGCACGGCCAGGTCGAGCGTGAACGTCCCGTCCGAGGTCTCGACGTGGCCGTCCCGGCCGTCGCCGCTGGCGGTCGCGGACGCGGTGTAGAGAACCTGCATGGTGGTCACTGCTCCTTCTGTCGGTGGATGGTGTCGGTGACCCGGGTGAGGGTGTCGCGCAGCGCGACCAGCTCGGCGATGCCCAGCCCGGTCGCCCGGGCGATCTGGAGCGGGATCTCGTCCACCCGCTGCCGCAGGGCCCGGCCCCGCTCGGTGAGACCCACCTCGACCCGTCGCTCGTCGCGCGCCGAGCGCCGCCGCACCACCAGGCCCGCCCCCTCCAGCCGCTTGAGCAGCGGGGAGAGCGTGCCGGAGTCCAGTCGCAGCTCGGCGCCAAGCTCGGAGACCGTGGGGGCGTCGTCGGGGCGCTCCCAGAGCACCAGCAGCACCAGGTACTGCGGGTAGGTCAGCCCGAACTCGTCGAGGATCGGCCGGTAGACGTCGGTCAGGGCGCGCGACGCGGCGTAGAGCGCGAAGCACACCTGCCGGCGCAGCACCAGGTCATCGGTCACCGCCGAACCATAGCCCACAATTAAGTTGTGCACAACTTATCTGGCTGTGGCTCGGCCGCGACAGCGATCACCGCCGCCACACAACCTCAGTCGTCGGTGACGTACGCCTCCAACTCCACCTCGACCAGGTGCTCCGGATCCAGCAGACCAGCCACCACCACCAACGTCGCCGCCGGCCGGACCGCGCCGAAGACCACGTTGTGCGCCCGACCCACCTCGTCGGCGTGCAGCCGGTCCGTCACGTACATCCGGGTCCGGACCACGTCCCCCGGCCCCGCACCCACCTCGGCCAGCGCCGCCAACCCGATCCGCAGCGCCTGCGCGGTCTGCGCGGCGGGGTCACCCACGTGCACCACACGACCGTCCACCGTGGCCGTGCAGCCCGCCGTCCAGGCCCGGTCACCCGCCCGGACGACCCGGGAGTAGCCGTACCGCTGCTCCCACGGACCGCCCGAGCCCAGCCGGGTGACCGTCACGCCTCAGCCAGCGTCCGCAGCGCCCCGGCCACCGTGAAAGCGCCCGCGTACAGCGCCTTGCCGGCGATCACGCCCTCCACACCGAGCGACTCCAGCGTGGCCAGCGCCCGCAGATCGTCCAACGTCGACACGCCGCCGGAGGCGATCACCGGCCGGTCGGTCCGGGCACACACCTCACGCAACAGCTCCAGGTTCGGCCCGCGCATCGTGCCGTCCTTGGTGATGTCCGTGACCACATACCGGCTGGCGCCGGCCTTGTCCAGCCGCTCCAGCACCTCGTACAGGTCACCGCCGTCGCGGGTCCACCCACGCGCCGACAGGGTACGACCACGCACGTCCAGCCCGATGGCCACCCGGTCGCCGTACTCCCCCACCACCCGGTCACACCACACCGGGTCCTCCAGGGCCGCGGTGCCGATGTTCACCCGGGCCGCCCCGGTGCCCAGGGCCGCACGCAACGACTCGTCGTCGCGGATACCGCCGGACAACTCCACCTTCACATCCAACTGGCGCACCACCTCGGCGAGCAGGTGCGCGTTGGTGCCCCGGCCGAACGCCGCATCCAGGTCGACCAGGTGGATCCACTCCGCGCCGTCCTGCTGCCAGGCCAGCGCGGCGTCCAGCGGGTCGCCGTAGATGCTCTCGCTACCGACAGCGCCCTGCACGAGCCGGACGGCCCGGCCGTCGGCGACATCCACGGCGGGTAACAGGGTGAGACTCAACGTCTTCTCCTCGATCAGGTACGACGGTCCAGAGCGATCACGACGATCGCCGGCAGTACGAGCAGCAACAACACGACCAGCGCGACACGCAGCGCCAGATCGTCGACGAACGTCCAGATCAGGATCAGCGCCGCCCCGGTGAGCAGCACGATCGCCGCCCGCTCACCCCGAGTGTGCCGGGCCAGCCGACCCGACCGGCCCCGACGCAGCCGCGGCGTCAACCGGCGGACCACCGCCCTGCGGCGCTGCCGGCGAGCCACCCGACGCTGCCGCACCGCCCGATCGCGGGCCTGCTCCGCCTCCCGCTCCGCCCGACGGCGGGCCCGCTCCCGACTCACCGCGCACCCCACCGGACGGGCAGCGAGCGGCGACGCCCCTCAGCCACCGGTGGGCAGCGTGGCGAGCCAGTTGCGCAGCAGCGCGGCACCGGTGTCGGCGGACTTCTCCGGGTGGAACTGGGCCGCCGAGAGCGCACCGCGCTCCACCGCCGCCACGAAATCCGTGTCATGGTGGGCCGTGGTCACCGTCGCGCCGGCCGCGGTCAACACCGCCGGGTCGCCCATCGCGTACGAGTGGACGAAGTAGAACCGGCTCTGCGGCCCCAGCCCCGCGAAGAGCATCGACTCCCGGGGCGCCCGCACGGTGTTCCACCCCATGTGCGGCAACCGGATCGCGGCCAACCGGGTCACCCCGCCGGGCAGCAGCCCGAGCCCCTTGGTCACCACACCGTGCTCGTCACCGTGCTCGAACAGCACCTGCATCCCCACGCAGATGCCCAGCACCGGCCGGCCGGCGGCCACCCGCTCGGCGATCACCGGACCCGCGCCGAGCGCCTCGATCCCCGCCATGCACGCGGCGTACGCGCCGACCCCCGGCACCACCAGACCGTCGGCGGCGGCCGCGGCGGCCAGATCGTCGGTCACGCGCACGTCCGCCCCGGCGGCGGCCAACGCCCGCTCCGCCGAGCGCAGGTTGCCCGAACCGTAGTCGAGCACCACCACGTCGCTCACGCGTTCTCCCCCGGCAGCAGCCAGAGCACCCCGCCGATCGTGGCGAGCACCGCGAGCAGCGCGGTGACGACCACCGCGCCCTTCGGCGCGCCCTGCCGGTACAGCGACCACGCGCCGCCCACCAGCACCCCGGCCAGGATCAGCAACAACGTCGGCAACGCGGCACCCATCAGAGGGCCCCCTTCGTGCTCGGGATCGCGCCCGCCGCCCGCGGGTCGATCGCGGTGGCCTCGCGCAGCGCCCGGGACACCGCCTTGAACTGCGCCTCCACCACGTGGTGCGCGTCCGGGTGGCCACCCGGTCGGGCCGCCCGCAGCACGTCGACGTGCAGGGTGATCCGGGCCGCCTGCCCGAACGACTCCCAGATGTGGCGGGTCATGCTGGTCGGATACACCGGCCCGATGTACGGCGCCAGCACCGGCTCGTCGTGCACCACGTACGGCCGACCGGACAGGTCCACGGCGGCGCGGACCAGCACCTCGTCCATCGGCACGGTCGCCGAACCGTACCGCCGGATGCCGGCCTTGTCGCCCAGCGCCTGGTCGAACGCGGCGCCCAGGGCCAGGGCGGTGTCCTCCATGGTGTGGTGCGCGTCGATCTCCAGGTCACCCACGGTGCGCACGGTCAGGTCGTAGCCGCCGTGCCGGGCGATCTGGTTGAGCATGTGGTCGTAGAAACCCACGCCGGTGCTGATCTCGGCGGCGCCGGTCCCGTCGAGGTCGATCTCGACGAGGACCTTGGTCTCCTTGGTGATCCGCTCCACCCGGGCGGTCCGACTCATCGCAGGTTCTCCATCGCAGAAAGAAAGGCGTCGGTCTCGGCGGGGGTGCCGGCGGTCACCCGCAGCCAGCCCGGCAGGCCCACGTCGCGGACCAGCACCCCCTGCTCCAGCAGCGTGCGCCAGGCCACGGCCTGGTCGCCATCGACACGGAAGAGCACGAAGTTGGCGTCGCTGTCGGCCACCCGGTGACCACGCTCGCGCAGCGTCGCCACGATCCGGTCCCGCTGCGCCATGATCGCGCTCACCGTACCGAGCAGGGCGTCACGGTGCGCCAGCGCCGCGCGGGCGGCGGCCTGGGTCAGCGCGGACAGGTGGTACGGCAGGCGTACCAGCTGCACCGCCTGCACCACCGCCGGGTCGGCGGCCAGGTAACCCAGCCGTCCACCGGCGAAGCCGAACGCCTTGCTCATCGTCCGGGTGACCACGAGCCGCGGGTGGCCGGGCAGCACCGCGAGGGCGCTGACCGTGCCGGGCCGGGCGAACTCGGCGTACGCCTCGTCGACGACCACCATGCCGGGCGCCGCGTCGAGCACGGCGGCGACCACCGCCGGGTCCAGTGCCGTGCCGGTGGGGTTGTTCGGCGAGCAGAGGAAGACCACGTCGGGCCGGTGCTCACGGACCTGGGCGACCGCCTCGTCGGCGGTCAGCCCGAAGTCGACGCCGCGCCGCGCCGGGACCCACCGGGTGCCGGTGCCGAGCGCCAACAGCGGGTGCATCGAGTACGCCGGAACGAAGCCCAGCGCGCTGCGCCCCGGGCCGGCGAACGCCTGGAGCAGCTGCTGCTGGATCTCGTTGGAGCCGTTGGCCGCCCACACCTGCTCGACGGTGAGCCCGTGCCCGAGGTACCCGGCCAGGTCGGCGCGCAGCGCCACCGCGTCCCGGTCCGGGTAGCGGTTCAGGTCGCGCAGCTCGGCGGCGAGCGCCTTGCCGATCGCCTCGACCACCGGCTCCGGCACCGCGTAGGAGTTCTCGTTGGTGTTCAGCCGCACCGGCACGTCCAGTTGCGGCGCCCCGTACGGCGACAGCCCCCGCAGGTCGTCGCGGATCGGCAGGTCGTCGAGGCTCGTCACGCCGACGCTCCCGGGAAACGGGCCTGGACCGCCTGGCCGTGCGCGGGCAGGTCCTCCACGGTCGCCAGGGTGACCACGTGCGGCGCCACGTCGCGCAGCGCGGCCTCGGTGTACTCGATCAGGTGCACGCCGCGCAGGAAGGACTGCACGGACAGCCCGGACGAGTGCCGGGCGCACCCGCCGGTGGGCAGCACGTGGTTGGAGCCGGCGCAGTAGTCGCCCAGCGACACCGGCGACCAGGCGCCCACGAAGATCGCCCCCGCGTTGCGTACCCGCAGCGCCCACTCCCGGGCGTCGGCCGTCTGGATCTCCAGGTGCTCGGCCGCGTACGCGTCGACCACCCGCAGCCCCGCCTCCAGGTCGTCGACGAGGACCACACCGCTCTGCTCGCCGGTCAGCGCGGTGGTCACCCGCTCGGTGTGCTTGGTCGCCGACACCTGCCGAGCCAGCTCCCGCTCGACCGCCTCCACCAGCGCCACCGACGGGGTGACCAGCACGCTCGCGGCGAGCGGATCGTGCTCGGCCTGGCTGATCAGGTCGGCGGCGACGTGCGCCGGGTCGGCGCTGTCGTCGGCCAGGATGGCGATCTCCGTCGGGCCGGCCTCGGCGTCGATGCCGACCACACCGCGCAGCAGCGCTTCGCGGCGGTCACCCAGATGTTGCCGGGGCCGGTGACCAGGTCGACCGGGTCGCACCGCAGCTCACCCGCCGGGTCCACCGCCGCGCCGTAGGCCAGCATCGCCACCGCCTGGGCGCCACCGACGGCGTACACCTCGTCGACGCCGAGCAGCGCGCACGCGGCGAGCACCCGGGGGTCGGGCAGGCCGCCGTTGTCCTTCTGCGGCGGGCTGACCACCACCAGCGAACGCACCCCGGCCGCCTGGGCGGGCACCACGTTCATCACGACGGTCGACGGGTACATGGCGAGCCCACCGGGGACGTAGAGACCGACCCGGTCGACCGGCAGCCACCGCTCGGTGACCGTGCCGCCGGGCACCACCTGGGTGGTGTGGTCGGTGCGTCGCTGGTCGGCGTGCACCTTCCGGGCGCGGCTGATCGACTCCAGCAGCGCGGCGCGTACGGCCGGGTCGAGCACCCCCTCGGCCTCGGTGATCGCCTCGACCGGCACCCGCAGCACCTCCGGCGAGATGCCGTCGAGCCGTTCACTGGCCTCCCGGATCGCCGAGTACCCATGTTCCCGGACCGCCTCCACCAGCGGGCGGATCCGCTCGACGGCCACCGACACGTCGAGCTGGGCACGGGGCAGCAGGCGGCGCGGGTCTCCGAGACCGTTGCGCAGGTCGATCCGATTCAGCACCCTTGCGAGTCTAGGCGGCCCGGCCGCAGCCCACCCGAGCCGCCCGCCCGGCGGGACGGTGAGCCGGGCCACGCCCCGACGGGCGGGATTCGTTAGGCTCGACCACGTGACCGCACGGCTGCCGGTGTTCCCGCTCGCAACGGTGCTCTTTCCCGGGTTGGTGCTGCCACTGCACATCTTCGAGGAGCGGTACCGGGCGCTGGTCCGGCACCTGGTCGACCTGCCCGAGGGCGCGTCGCGCGAGTTCGGGGTGGTCGCCATCCAGGCCGGCTGGGAGGTCGCGCCCGCCGAGCCCGGCACGCGCCCCGGGGCCGGCGTCGGCGAGGTCACGCTGCACGAGGTGGGCTGCACCGCCGAGCTGCGCCAGGTGACCGAGCTGGCCGACGGTGGCTTCGACATCGTCACGGTCGGCCGGCGCCGGTTCCGCATCGCGGAGGTCGACGAGAGCGCAGCGCCCTACCTGACCGCCGAGGTCGAGTGGCTGCCGGAGCCGGCCGGGCCGGACGAGGTGGCCGACCTGCTGGCCGCCCGGGTCATCGCGGTGTTCCGGCAGTACCTGGGCCTGGTCCGCTCCGACCCGGAGGAGATCTCCGAGCAGCTCCCGGAGGACCCGACGGTGCTGTCGCACCTGGTGGCGGCGACCGCGGCGCTGACCGTCGACGACCGGCAGCGGCTGCTGGCGATCGACGACACCGCGGCCCGCCTCCGCGCCGAGCTGCGGCTGCTCAACCGCGAGGCGGCTCTGCTGCGCCAGGTGCGGGCGGTTCCGGTGCCGCTGTCGGAGCTGGCGTCCCCGCCGACGCCCAACTGACCGCCGTCGGATCGGGCTCCGGCCGCAGCGACGGCCAACGCGACCAGCCGGCCAGCAGGGTGTACGTGACAGCGGCGCCGAACGCCGGCAGCAGCAGGTTGCCGTGCGGCACCGGCAGCACCCCGAGCAGCCAGTCCACGCCACCGGCGCGCAGGTCGGCGGGTTTGGTGAACGCCTGACCGGCCGGAGCGGTGTCCAGCAGCCGGTCGAAGGTGGCCAGGCCGACCCGCCGCCCCACCTGCCAGGCCACCGGCGCCGCGGCCAACGCGCCCAGCACCGCGGCGAGCAGCCCGACCGGGCCGCGTCGGCGACGCAGCACGAACCACAGGACGAGGGCGGCGAGCACCCCGAAGGCGAGACCGAGCAGGCTGAACCAGCCGTCCGCGGCGATCGGCTGCTCCGGTTGCGGCTCGGCGTAGATCGCCCCCTCGGCGGTCTTGAGCACCGGAGTGTCCGGCGCGAGCACCGTCCAGAGCAGCCCGAGCGGCGCGCCCAGCACGGCGAACGCGAGCACGAAGCCCAGCACCGTCGCCACCGTGCGCAGCCGGCGACGCGGCTCGTCGACGGCCAGCTCCAGCGAGCTCTGGTACGCGGTCGAGGCAGGAGCGTCACCCGGGTCGAACCCGCTCGGCGGTATCCCGGCCGGCGGCTCGTTCTCCGGCGGGGTCGTGCCCGACGCTCCGGGCGGCGCGGGTCGGTCGGAGTCGTCGACGTGCCGCTCAGGGTCGGGGTTGTCCGGGCTCACCCGATGATCCTCTCAGGCCCGGCGGTGGGCCGGGTCGCCGGTGGCGCCAGACCAGCTCACCGGGCGAACGGCTCCACCATCATCGCCGCCGCGCGCAGCCACGCCTGCCGGGTCTCCGGCTGGAGCTGGTGGTACTCGATGGACGACCCGGTCTCCAGCGCCGGGTCGTACGGCACCACGGCCACCCCGCGGGTCCGGGTGGCGAAGTGCCGCTCCAGGTCGTCCTGGAGGGCGGAACGCCCCGGCGTGGGCAAGGAGATGAGGGTGATCGCGTTGTCGGCCAGCTCGCTCATGCCCTCCTCGTGCAGCAGGTCGAGCATCCAGTCGGCGCTGAACGCCGCGTCCTCCCGGGGCACGGTGGTGACCACCAACTGGTCGGCGGCCTGCATCACGGTGCGCCAGTTGGGGCTCTCCACGTTGTTGCCGGTGTCCACGCAGACCACGTCGTGGGTGCGGCGCAGCAGCTCCAGCACCCGCCGCACGGTGAACTGGTCCAGTCGTTGGGCGAAGCGCGGGCTCTCCTCGCCGGCCAGCACGTCGTACGAGCCGTCGGAGGCGTGCCGCAGGAAGTCGTCCAGCCGGTCCAGCAGGGTCGAGCCTTCCAGGATCTCGATCTGGGCCAGCTCGCCGATCAGGTGGCGGATGGTCCGGGCGTGCCGGGCGCTGCCCGCGCGCAGCCCGAGGGTGCCGCGCAGCTCGTTGTCGTCCCAGGCCAGCACCCCTCGGCCGCGCACACTGCCGACGGTGGCCGCCGCGAGGACGGTGGCGGTGGTCTTGTGCACCCCGCCCTTGGGGTTGGCGAACGCGAACACCCGGGGCGTGCCGAGGTCCCGGCGGAGCACCCCGGTGGCCCGTTCCAACTCCTGGTCGACGCCCCTGCGGACGCCACTCGATGCGGGCCGGGTAGCCGCGCTCGGCGCCGCCGAGCCGACCGGCGGGACGGGCTGCGCGACGCCGGCGG
>NZ_JAEVHM010000068.1 GCF_016802865.1 Micromonospora parastrephiae
GGGCTGGGGCTGGGGCTGGGGCTGCGGGGGCGAGGAGCCGCCGCAGCTGGACCAGTCGGGCTCGCGGTCGGTGCAGGCGTCGTGGCCGCGAAGGCCGGGCCAGCGGCGGTGCGCAAGGTCGGCGGGACGGCGTCCGGGGCGACGAATGGTGAGGGCTCGTGAGCACCGGAGTGCGGGAGCGAACCAGCGAGCAGCGCACCTACGGCAACTGGCGGCTCGGCCGCGGCGCCGGCTTGTTCGGGCTCGGGCCGGCCGGCACCATCGCCGCGTTCCTGGTCATGGTGCTCGCCGCAGCGATGCTGACGGTCTCACCGCCGGCCGCGCTGATCACCGCCATCACCGGCCTACTTGTCCTCGCTCCCCTGGCGATCCGGGTCAACGGGCGCACCGGATTCCAGGTCATCACCGCCCGGGTGGTGTGGTGGCTCGCCCGGTCCCGGCGCCACCACGTCTACGTCTCCGGGGTCGCCTCCCGGGTCGCCGCCGCCCACCAACTGCCCGGGGTGCTGGCCCGCTCCGAGGTGTACGAGGTCGAGACCGGCCGCTCCGGGCTCGTGGCCGTGGTCGCGGTCCCGCAGAGCCGGCACTACACCGTCACCCTGCGCTGCGCCCCTGAGGGCATGGACCTGGTCGACCAGGCCGTCATCGACGCCCGAGTCGGGCACCTGGCCTCGTGGCTGGCCGCGCTGTCGCGCGAACCCCAGCTCGTGCAGGCGCAAGTCACCATCGAGACCACCCCGGACCCTGGTACCCGGCTCGCCACCGAAGTCGCCGCGACCTCCCGGCCCGACGCACCGGCGTTGGCCCTGCAGGTCCTCAACGAGGTGGTCGAGTCGTCCCCGGCTGGATCCGCGACCGTCGACACCCGGGTGTCGCTGACCTACACCGCCCCACCTGGGCGCTCGATGTCGCCCGAGGACGTGTGCCGGGAGGTCGCCGCCCGTCTGCCGCATCTGCACTCCGGGCTGACCGGTGCCACCGGCGCCGGCATCACGCCGATGTCCGCTCGGGGACTCGCCGCGGTGGTGCGCGCCGCCTACGACCCGGCAGCCGCCCTAGACCTCGCCCGCGCTCCGCAGCTCACCCCGGACTGGACCCAGGCCGGGCCGGTGGCCACCCGGGAGAGCTGGGACTCCTACCGGCACGACTCCGGGATCTCCCGCACCTGGTGCATGGTCGAGGCCCCACGCGGGGTGGTGTACTCCCGGTTGTTCAGCCGGCTGACCGACCCGGACCCGCAACTGCTGCGCAAACGCGTCACGATGATCTACCGGCCGTACTCCCCCGGTGAGGCAGCCCGGCTCGTCGAGTCCGACAAGCGCGACGCGAGGTTCCTGGCCAGCAAGAAGCACCGCGCCAGCGCCCGCGACCTCACCGACCTGGCCGCCGCCGAACAGGCCGCCGAAGAGGAAGCCACCGGTGCCGGGGTCGTTCGGTTCAGCGTGTTGGTCACCGCCACCGTCGCTGACGAGAAGCAGCTCGACGAGGCCACCGGCGTCATTCGGGCCCGCGCCGGGGAGGCCCGCCTGGTGCTGCGCCCGATGTACGGGTGCCAGGCCGCCGGGTTCGCCGCCGGCCTGCCCGCCGGCGTGGTCCTGCCCATCCACGCCACCATCCCCTTCTGAGGACGCCGGCATGCCCAAGAGCATCCGCGATACCGCCCCTCCCCCGCCACGTCGACCAGCCGGCCGCCGACCCGGCCGACTCGGCTACACCGGGCCCGGCGGCGGGGCCTGGTCGTACATCGAACCGCCCATCGAGTACCGGGGCACCACCGTTCAGGTCTGCGGCCTGTTCCCCTTCGGCACCGGCGCGTCGACGCCGATGATCGGCGTCCCGATCGGGCGGCACCTCTACACCGGATCCGCGGTGTGCTTCGATCCGATCTCCTGGTACACCCGCGCCCGCCTGATCAACAACCCGTCGGTGTGGATCGAGGGCGAACCCGGCATGGGCAAGAGCACGGCCGTGCGGCGGATGGTCCTCGGCCTCACCGCCCAGGGCGTCACCCCGCTTATCCTCGGCGACCTCAAGCCCGACTACGCCGAGCTGGTCCGCGCCCTCGGTGGGCAGGTCCTGCGCATCGGGCCCGGCCTCGACCGGATCAACCCCCTCGACGCCGGCCCCTGGCGGCAGGTCCTCGACCGGGTCGACGAGCGCACCGGCGCCGTCGTGCGCGCGGCGGTCACCGACCGGCGGCTGAACATGCTGGTCGCCCTGGCCACCCTGATCCGGCGCGGGCCCGTCAGCTCGGATGAGACCACCGTCCTCGCTGCCGCGCTGCGCTACCTCGCCGAACGTGAGACCGACACCCCGCCGGTGCTCTCCGACGTCCTGCGCATCCTGCGCGACGCCCCCGCCGACGTCCGCGCCGTCACCCTCTGGCAGGAAGAGCACGACCTGCCGAAGTTTCGGGAAGAGACCAACGGGTTGCACCGCACCCTGCTGGCGCTGCTGCACGGCCCGCTCGGCGACACCTTCGAGGGCCAGACCACCACCGCGATCCGCCTCGACACCCCCGCCGTCTGTGTGGACATCTCCAGCATCGACGACACCGACGAACTGCGCACCGCCGCGACGCTGCTGTCGACCTGGTCCTACGGCTTCGCCCAGGTCGAGGCCGCGCACCTGATGGCCGACCTCGGCCTCGCCCCCGCCCGGACGTTCTTCACCGTGCTCGACGAGCTGTGGCGGGCGCTGCGCGTCGGGCACGGCCTGGTCGACCGCGCCGACGGCCTCACCCGCCTCAACCGGCAGAAGGGCACCGGCACCGCCTTCATCACCCACTCCCTGGCCGACCTGGAGGCGCTGCCCACCGCCCACGACCGGGCCAAGGCCCGCGGCTTCGCCGAGAGAAGCGCCGTGCTGATGATCGGGCCCTGCTCGGAGCAGGAGCTGGACTCCGTCTCCCGGGTCCGGCCGCTGTCGCAGGCCGAACGCCGTGAGGTGCTGTCCTGGTCGGCGCCGCCGTCCTGGACGGCCGCCGAGGGCAGCGGGACTGTCGGCCGGGGAAACTTCCTGATCAAGGTGGGATCCAGGCCAGGTATCCCGGTGCACCTGGAACCCACCGAGACGGAGATGCGCCTGGGCAACACCGACTTCCGCTGGACGATGGCGTGAGCCGCCCTGCCGGGCCGCGCGGTGGCCACGACGACGCCGGCCTACTCGTCGGCGGCATCGCCGCCCTGGCCCTGGTCGCCGCCAGCGGGGTGTGGCTGCCGGTGGCGCTCACCCACCCGCCCGGCTATACCGGTGGCGGTCCGATCCGGGTGGCCGCCGCTGTGGTGCGCGGCGAGATCTCCTGGACCACCGCGTGCACGCTCGTCGTGGCCATCGAGGTCGGCGTCCTGGCGCTGCTCGTCACGGTGGGAGTCGTGGCCTGGCGGTGGGCTCGCCGGCGACGCACCCGCGTGGACGGGGCTGCCCGGCGGATGGCCAGCCGCGCCGATCTCGCCCACCTCAGCCCGAAGGGCGTCGCCGACAGCGGCCGGCGGCTGCGGCCCAGCCTCGCCGACGTCGACCGGCCCGACCCCGACCAGCTCGGCGTGCTGATCGCCTACACCGTCGCCGGCGGGATGCCGCTGCGCCAGTCCTGGGAGGACATGGCCGTCGACATCTGGGGCCCGCGCACCGGCAAGACGACCAGCCGGGCCATCCCCGCGATCGCTGCCGCCCCCGGGCCCACGCTGGTCACCAGCGTCAAGGGCGACATCGTCGACGCCACCCGCGACCTGCGTGCCGCCCGTGGCACGGTGTGGGCGTTCGACCCGCAGCACATCCTCGGCGCCGAGCAGGGCATGTGGTTCAACCCGCTGCGGGCGGTGGCCACCATCACCGACGCCCGCCGCCTCGGCGAGCACTTCGCCGCCGCCGAACGCGAGCCCGGCGTCAGCCGCGACGCCTTCTTCGACCCCTCCAGCGAGGAACTGGTGGCGAACCTGCTGCTGGCCGCCGCCTGCTCCGGCCGGGACATCCTCGCCGCGTACCGGTGGGCGGTCAGCCCCCGCGACGACGAACCGGCGATGCTGCTGCGCGAGCACGGCTTCGCGCTGCCCGCCGACGCGGTCTCCGGCGTGGTCAACATGCCCGACAAGACCCGCGGCGGCATCTACGCCGGCGCCCAGAAGATGCTCATGTGCCTCACCGAGCCCGCCGTCACCGCCTGGGTCACCCCACCGACCCGAGGCGGGGTCCTCGAGTTCAACCCGGCCACGTTCGTGGTGAGCACCGACGTGCTGTACCTGCTCTCCCAGGGTGGCCCCGGCTCCCCCGCCCCGCTGGTCGCCGCCCTCACCGACGCCGTCCTGCGCGCTGGCGAGCTGCGCGCCCGCGCCTCAGCCGGTCGCCGCCTGGACCCCCCGCTGTTGAGCATCCTCGACGAGGCCGCGAACATCTGCCGCCTGCGGCAACTGCCCAACCTCTACTCGTACTACGGCTCCCATGGCCTGCCGATCATCACCATCCTGCAGTCCTACCCACAGGGCGTCGACGTGTGGGGACGCGAGGGCATGCGCAAGCTCTGGTCTGCGGCGAACGTCCGCACCTACGGCGGCGGCGTCGCTGACCCGGACTGGCTGGAAGAGCTGTCGAAGCTGATCGGCGAGCACGACGTCGCCACCCGGTCGACCAGCAGCAGCGGATCCGGGTGGGGCCAGCGGTCGGTCTCGCACGCCACCCGCCGCCAACGCATCCTCGACGTCTCCGACCTACACGCCCTGCCCCGCGGCCGGATGGTCGTCTACGCCTCCGGCGCCCCGCCCGCGCTCGCCCGCACCGCCCCCTGGCAGGACGGGCCCTACGCGGCGGCGATCCGCGCGTCGATCGCGCACTGGGACCCCACCGGCCGCACCGACTGGACCCTCGCCCCCGACGTCCCACCGGAGCCAGCCTCATGACCACGCCCACCGCCGGGCCGGCCGCCGACGCCGTCGCCGACCTCAGCGCGCTACTCGGCCAGCTCGCCGGCGACCCGGCCGCAACCCCGCCGACCCCCGAGCCCTCGGCGGCCGAGCCGGCCGGCGCGGAGCCGGTCTTCCGCAACGTGGAGGCGTTCGTCGGCGACTACCTCGCCCACGTCGTCGAGCGTCGCCTCGCCTCCGGACCGACCAATGGGATCAACTGGTGCCCGCGGTGGTGGGCGCACCCCGAGGCGATCTCCCGCCTGTACGCGCTCTGGCGGGCCTGGGAGACGCTGCGGGTCAGCGACCCGCAGACCGGCATGAGCATCTGGTGGCGCGACCACCTCGACCCCCACCTCGCCGCGCTGGCCGCTGAGTACGGACCGTTCAGTCGATGTGGGCCGGGCAAGCACACCGAGCCCCGACCGTTGCCGGTCGAGCTGGCCCCACCGGAAGTTCTCGCCCAACTCCCCGACGCCGCCGACGTGTGATTCCTCGGAATCGTTGACGAGGAGCAAATCTGGCCCTCACGTTGGGGTGTGTTGGTGGACCACTACTTCGACAGGGCGCCTGCGAGCGCCGCGCACGTCGAAGGGCAAAACACCATGGACACCTCCGTTCGCCACCTCACGCCGCCATCGCGCCGGCCTGGCGGAGGCTTGAGCGCTGGGCGGCTCGTCACCCTGATCAACGCGGTACTCGCGGGGGTTGGCGGGGTGTACCTGGTCACCGGGTCGGTGACGATCACCATCGTGGCCTCCGGGATGGCGGTCATCGTCGTCGCGCTGGTCCTGCGGGCCCAGCGTTGACCTGGCCCGTCACGGGCCCGAAAACAGGCCGTCAAAAAATCTTGAACCGACGCCCTCACGCTGGCCGGTGCTCCGGGACCAATACCGCGAGGGAAGGTTCGTACGGTTGCTGCTTGTCCTTGAACGACGATCGGAGGTAGGCCCGGGTGGATAGCGACAAGGGTCTGGCGCAGACCAAGCCCACACCGCGGGTCACACGCCGCATCAAGGTTAGGGAGGAAGCCTCGGCCTTCTTCCGCGCCGGGTACCGCAAGCTGCTACAGACCGTCATGTACGCCGGTGCCGACCTGCACGAGGCAGATGAGGCGATCGCGACGACGATCAAGGAGATGCTGCCGCGCTGGGACGCCATCGACGACCACGTCGCCTTCGCCCGCCGGGCGGCGATCAGCAATTTCCTGAAGGAGAAGACTCGAAACCTCGATCGGATACGCCGGCGGCAGGTTGAGAAGCGGGCCGGCACTGCCGAGAGCCGTGAGGACCCCGGCATGACCGTCTGGGAAGACCGCGAGTGGGTTCTGCAAATGCTGAACTCGCTGTCCCCAGGGCAGCGCGACGTGATGGCCTACATCGTCGACGGCTTCACCCCGACCGAGATCGCCACGCTGCTCGGCCGCTCACCGGATGCGATCCGCCAGAGCCTGAAAGAGGCTCGGGCACGACTCATGGAGGCGCGCCAGCGCGAATGGGCTGCTGAGCGTGCACCTCTGCCCCATCACAACCCGGCCCGGAAGGAGGGACGATGACCATCAACGACGCCATGCCGGACCCGATGGAAGATCCCGAGCAGATCGGCCAGGCGCTCGGCGAGGCCTTCGACCTGGTCGACGAGATCATCGATGGTGTCACCGACGCGGAGATCGAGCAGCGGCTGCGTCAGCTGCTCGCCGACACGGCCATGCCGGCTGGCGGGGCCGACCTGAACAACCTGGACAGCATGCTTCGCGGCCCCGGCTGGGATGTATCCAGCCGCCTGGACTTGGCCGACATGATTGGTCCGGATTCGACGGCGCTGCCCGGCGTAACCGTCCCGGAGGTGTGGGAGGAGATGCACTGTGTCCTGAGGAACGCCCTGGAGCAGCTAGTAGACGTGCGAGCCGCCGCCGACGCCGCTCGACGCGAGGCGACGGAACAGCTCGCCGTGGCTGCCGCCGCACAGCGGCAGGCAGAAGAGGTGACGGCTGGGGTGAACGCGTACGTCGACGCCGCGCTGGACCAGGCCAAGCATGTGCTCGCCGAGGCCCGAGCAGAGGCCGCACGGCTGACGGCGGAAGCGAAACTGCAGGCCGAGGAAACGCGCGCTGCTGCTCGGTCTCGCGCCGTTCCGACCGACATGCTGCCCATCGCGTCCGCGCGGTCGAAGGCCCGCTACCTCGTGGTGGCCGGACCCGTGGGTAGCGGCAAGACGGCGCTCTTCGCGACGACGCTGCGCGCGCTCATGAGGGAGCTGGACAACGATGTCCACTCTGCGCCGCTGCCATCTGCCAAGTTCGGCGTCCTGCCTGCCCCCATACATTGGCACCGACGGCTCAGATCCGTCGAGCCACTGTTGCCCTCACCTGCCACGAACGGGGTTGGATACAGCGCCTTGACCGGGTGGGTGAAGTGGCTGGTGGAGACCCCACCGGCATCCTTCCCCGATCTAAACAACCACATCGGTGCCGGCGCCCTGCTGGTCTATGACGACCACTTCGACGCTCTCAGCGATGTCGACGTCTGCAGCGAAGACCGCCCGACAAGGATGGGCGTAGGCAACCAATCCGGTACAGCTCAGCGATGCGTGGCCCACATCAAGCCCTATGTTCCAGATGCGGACTGGGGGCGGGAAGCACCAGAGCAGCCATTGCTAGTGCTGATGTCCTGTCTGTCTGTGCTAGACGACAGGCAGCCAGCGCTGCCAGGACTAGATGCCGACGCGTTGATCAATTGTGAGCACCGCCAGCCAGCGGCTGCACTCCCGTCTGACGACGACAGCACCCCCGCGAGAAATAACCAACCCGAGGTCTACCAGCTCTCGACGAAGAAGTAGACCGCCGTACGGCATTGCATACTTCTTAGCCCTACCGGCGTGTCGTACGTCATGCTCATGCCTCGCTCAATTGGGCGGAACACTCGCCCAGAACGAACGAAGAGGAGGGGTGGGAAGCAAGCTTCCCACCCCCCTCCTCGGCGGACATCAGCGACGCCTACGGCCCTGAGGGGTGGGGTCACCCGGCAGCGTGCCGCCGCCGGGGCGCTAGGTCATCGGTGAACGCTACGCGGCTCACGTGTCACCAAGTGCAAAGCCCGAGCAGGTCAGCGTTCCCCACAGGCATCGTTTCATTCTCCACAGCCCGACAGCAGCAAGTTGAGTTGGCTGCGGGTGCTGGCCGATCAACAGCGGCGAGGTTAAACCGGGACACGACGCTTCGGGAGCCGTCAACGCGAGTGAGATTCCGAACCAAGATCGGGTTGCTGTGGCGACGAAGTGCGTTCGGTTCTTTCGGGCCTGGCGGCCGTCGGCGCGCGCAGCCCTTCCCGCGTCGACTGGGGAAAGGCGAGGGCCGCAGCACCCATGCCTTTAGAGGATTGCCATCCTCGTTCAGGGTTCCAAACAGCCCCCGCATCATTCGGGACCGAGTCCACAAAGCGACCTACCTCGGCAACCATCACTTCGAAGCCGGGATACCGGGCCAATTGTGGGTTGCTTTTGACCAGGTTGGCGCAGCCCTCACGCCAAGGAACCTCCGGCTCCCCAACCAACACCGGGGCTTGCCCGTACAACCTGTAGGGGCGCGGCAGGACGGGCGGATCCATACGACGCAGGTTCCAGTTCGTCTTCAATGATCGACTGACTTCCGAGGCGACCATCGGCGTCGTGCGGATAAGAAAGTACGAGTCGACAAGGTCCTTGTATCGGTGCCAAGGGCTGGTCGGAGCGTTGCGCAAACTGAGCGGCGGCCCAGTGAGCAGGCTAAGCTTGTCGCCCAGCTGGCTAGCTACCGGGTATAGGCGCGGTTGCACGGGCAGAAGGCCCGGCAAGGTAAGCGCGGCGACCGGCCTCGTAGATGCCTCAGGCTCTCCTGCAAAGAAAATCTTACTGGGCGGCTTGATGTCGATTTCGATAGTGATCGGATCATCGACTGGGTGCAGACTTCCAGTGCTGTAGCGGGGATCTATTGGCTGAGCAGTGATCGTGCCCATGACCTGGCCATTATCGTATTGCCGGAGATCGCCGGGAAGATACGCCACTAAGCCCTGTAGACCGCGGCCGGACTCCGCCGCCGGGTGCCCGGCAGGAGCGGTGACTGCACCGAGAGCTGCGCGGACGCCAGCGCCATACTCTGCGCCGGTGCTGGCGGAGCCCAGTCCGGAGGCGACATCAGCAGCATAAAGATCGAGATCGAAGGCTGTTCTTGCCAGTACATAGGCCTGATCGATGTCGGGTACGTTTCTAACTCTGAGGTCATCCGGCACCGGCAAGTTCAGGGGTACCCGTGTTGGCAGGCTCAATGAGCCAAGCAACAACCACTCCCCCTGGGTCGATAGGCGCGTCAGGATGTCCGCCATCAGAATCTGGTGCAGTGCTCGGTCCTCGTTGAACTCCGGATAGCGAGCCACGGCTGCCACATGAGCCCGAAGGTCTCGCCAGGTGGGGAAGGCATCTCGGAACGCCTCGGTGCTGCCAACGTCGATCGTCATGAATGCACTTCCTCAGCCTGGAGCACGTCCAGCAGCGGCGCCCATTTCCTACGTTCGGCCGAACTGAAGTCTGCGGTGAGATCCTCGACCGTCGCCCATCCATTTTGAACAAACCCACGGATCAGCGACTGCACCTCGGTGATGTCCAGCGGCTCATCGACTAGGTCGAGCACCGTCCGCGATGGCGTAGTAACCGGAAGCCCGTCTACCCATTGCCACGATCCTGGACCCAAATCGGCTCTGCGTGTGCGGGCATCCGGCGCCACGACACCGGGGCTGACCGTAAACTGAGGGTGCTCACCGGGCAGATCCCCCAGCCGGTAAAGTCGAACGGCAGAGCGGTGTGAAACGACTCCACTGTGCGGCAGAGACCTTTCCCACGCCAGCGTTTCAGGGGCCAATCGAAGCCAAGCGGCATAAAGCCGTGGCATCGAATGGCGTCCTCCAGCACGTAGCCGAACCACCTCGTCGATCACCGGCTCTATCAGGTGGAGAGCTTCGAGTTCAACCAACGTAGCCTCAGGGACCCCCACCCGCCCGGCTTGCTCGACGGTTACCTGTCCCCACTGCCCGTCGGCGATATCCGCCAACTTGACGATGTCACCGATGTCGACCATGCCGGCAGTCTAACGGTCGAGATCGACTACCGTGGGTGCCGTGAATACCTCAACTCCGTTCGACTGGCGTAACGACCGCATCGGTGCGGCTGAACGTGGCGAGAACCCTACGGTGATAAGCCGAATGCGGACTGGGTGGGCTGTCATGGGAGACACCCAGCACCTTCCCGGCTACGTGCTTCTGATCTACGCCGGCCAGGCGGACCACCTCACCGACCTAGCCGCACGGGAGCGGAGCGAGTTTTTGACGGATATGAGCATCTTGGGCGAGGCCACCTTCAAGGTGATCAGCCGTCGGGATCTTGCCTTCCGCCGGCTCAACTACGAGGTTCTCGGCAACTCCTGGCACCACCTGCACGCACATATCCACCCGCGATATTCGTGGGAGCCACCGCCTTGGAGGGACGGACCGGTATGGCGATACGACCCAAGCGCTCGAAATTCACCAGAGCACGCCTTCGGCCCTCATCACGAAGATCTCAAGCAGGCGATCGCAGCCGAGCTCCAGTAGTCCGCCCTCGGCGAGCCGCACGTGCGTGAGGCTCGCCCACTGCCTACCCGCAACGTCGGCGTGAGCCGTCTCAGTCGACGTCACCCCTCGGACGGTACGGGCACCCCGCGCCGCACTACCCAGACAGCAGGGGCGGAAGCGCCGTCTGGCACCCCGCCCTCCTTTCCCTTCAGGCGATGAGTCTCAGTCGAAGATGCGTTCGATGACGGCGGCTTGTTCTGCGGTGCCGGCCCGAAAGTACCGGGCAGTGGTTTCCAGGGAGGCGTGCCCGAGCAGCGCCTGGACGTGCGCGGAGTCTGCGCCGCCTTGGCGTAGCCGGGTTGCATAGGTGTGGCGCAGGCGGTGCGGGCGCAGGCCGGGCAGACCGGCGGCGTCGCCGACGGTGAGCACCACCTGGGTGATGCCGGAGGTGGTGAGCCGGCCGCGTTGCCCGGTCCACAGGGGTCCCGCCTCGGTGCCGCGGTGGCGGAGCCAGGCGCTGAGCCGTTCGCGTGCCGGTGCGGGGACCGGCACCTGGCGGACTTCGTCGCCCTTGCCGTGCAGGCGGATGGTGCCGGTGCGGGCGGTGAGGGCGAGGTCGTCCACGTCGAGGCGGGCGCACTCCTCCGCTCGGGCGCCGGTGTAGAGCAGCACGGCGACGATGGCGGCGTCGCGGACGCCGCGGCGGTCGGCGGTCCGCTCGACGGCACCTTGTTCCTTGGGGGTGAGGGCGTCGGGTTCGCCGGGTCGGGGCACGCGGGCCCGCTTGACCTTCAGCCGGAGTCCGGTGCCGATCTCGTAGAGCAGGTCGACGGCGGCTAGGGCCTGGTTCACGGTGGACGGGCTGGCCTTGGTAGCGATGAGGTGCCGCCGCCAGGCGGTGACGGCGGCTTCGGCGCCGACCTGGTCGACGAAGGCGTCCGGATGCTCGCCGGCGTGCTCGCCGAGCCAGGCGGCGTACGCGCGGGTGCGGGCCCGGTACGCCTTGGTGGTGTTGGCGGCCAGGGCGCACCGGTCGAGGTGGCGGTTCAGCGCCGCGAGGGCCCCGTCGACGGCTGCGGTCGGATCCGCGGGGCGCAGCGCGATGACCTTTGCGGTCGCGGTCCGGGCCAGGGTCTCCACCGTCCTTCTTATCCATTGAGTTCCGGCCGGACTTTCAGCCAGGGCTAAACCACGTTATCCGCTGAGATGCTACCGCCACTCAGCGGATAAGGATGCTTATCCACTGAGACGAGATACCGGGCAGTGCAGTCAGGGACGCTTGTGCACTGCTCGCCGGATCTGGATGAACGCTTCAGAACTCAACCGCCCCCGTAGGTGCCCCAGCCAGCCTTGCGCTTCTTCTGGTGAAACACCCTCCAGCAGCCGGGCGAGCCGTTCTTCGCCCAGGGCTTGATGCACTCGGACGGCGGCCTGCCGCAGGTGCGGCAGGATCGGCCGAATCGTGGCGGGGTGTCGGTCGTCCACGATCGCGGCGAAGGCCGTGCCCGGAATGTTGTTGAGCCAGGCTGCTGCCTGTTCGGGTTTGACCGCAGTCACCACTCGCCCTGCCAACGTAGGGGGCGCGACGGCGAGCCATCTCGGGGCGGTCGCCGCTTCTCTGCTGAAGAAGGCAACCGCGTCTTCGATCGGCATGTTCGCCAGGAATTGGACGGCCTTGTCGGGTGCTACTCCGCTCTGTGAGAGCACAGTGATCCAGTCCGACATCTCGGCGAAGATCACTGGTGCGGCGTCGGCGGGCAGCTGCGAGAGGATTCCGGTGCGGTGATCGTGCTTGATCCTCAGCAGCAGCTCGGCGGCGGCCGGCGGCGGCATGGTGGTTAGCGCCGAGGTTGCGGTGGTCCGTTGCATCTCGCCGAGGATGTCGCCGGCGACCTTGTCGTCCATCTCGGTCAGCACTTCGACAGCTCGGACGGCGGTCACCCCGTCGAGCCGGCGAGCGGCGTCCGATGCGGGCATGTCGACTAGCTGTCCGACCACGTCTTCGACGGGTAGAGCTTCGATTAGAGCGGCACCCCGCTGCACGTTGACCACCCTGATCCGGGTGCTACCCGCCAGCGCTGGTTTCCGTGCAGCGGAGTGACTTACCGAGGCGCCTGGGCGGTCAAACAGTCCCTGTTTGTGTAGTTCGGCGCGGCGCCATGCGTCCTGCCACGGCCCGATGTTCTCTTCACCGAGGGCCCGCAGGAGCGCCATCAGCGCAGACATCCGCGGTAAGCCACGCTTGCCGCTGAGCACGTCGTGGGCGGTGGATCGCGGCAGCGACTTGAACGCGTGTTGGTCAGCACGCTCGGCGATGTCCCGAACCGATGGTCTGCCGCAATAGATCCGCAGCACTCGCAATTCCCGGGCCAGGTCGGCTACCGTCATGACGGAGGCTGGGTTCGGCGCTTCGATTCCGGGCGCTTCACTCACGGTAGAGCCCTCTCCACTTCATCCGAACCGGTCCGATGGTGTCCGACGCCGTCCGAGGGTGTCCGACGGCCATGCACTGTCCGACAGTTTAGGCAGTTCAACCGCATCGATCCGGACCAGTCCGTAGCTCTATCCGTTCGGTCGTTGGCGATCTCTCCTTGAAGTGCGGATCGCGTTCTTGCGGCCGCCGGCGAGCGCCGCGACAGCGACCGGAAGTGGACGACGATGGACCTGCTCGACCCCGACCTGCTCCTGCGTGATCTGCTGCACGGGGCAATCCGCGCAGTGACGACCGCCCTGATCACTCGACTGCTCAGCGATCGGAGGCACGCCACCCTGG
This sequence comes from Micromonospora parastrephiae, assembly GCF_016802865.1. GTDB lineage: Bacteria > Actinomycetota > Actinomycetes > Mycobacteriales > Micromonosporaceae > Micromonospora > Micromonospora parastrephiae. The sequence goes on from NZ_JAEVHM010000068.1 coordinate 13,251, forward strand.
ACTGCGCGACCACCGACGGTGGCACGGACGGGAGGTCGGTCAGGCGGGCGACCGACCGACCTCACCCGGACGGCGATGACCGGAAGCCACCAGCACGGTGACACAGCCAGTGCCAGTCGCCTGTCGACCGGAATCTGTCACAGGCGGCCTGACCTGCGCTGTGAGCGGGACCGGAGTTGCCGTTCGGGTCCGAAGCAAACGGCAACCGCTGACAGGCCGACCGGCGGGCAGCGAGACCACCGGATCCGCGACGCGCAGTGTCTACCACCGCACGTAGCGCATCGGGCATCATGCATGCCCATGGGACTTCTGGACTCGCTGCGAAAGCGCCGTGCCGTCAGGAACTTCGAACTCAAGTGGTGGGTCAACCACGCCGCGCTGATGGAGACCGCCGCGGGGCTCTCCGTCGCGGTGATGCTGTGCCACGACGACACCTGGCAGTTCGTCGAGCGTCACGCCTCCGGCCGTGATCACTGGAGGTCTCCCGACCCAGTGAAGGTGCCGGATCGGCAGGATGCGGTGGTGGAGGTGCGGCTGTCCGGACCTCAGCTGGTCATGGTCATTGAAGCGCTGGCCGACGTCGCCGGCATCCCGTACGCGCGCAACCACCACTCGTTTGAGTCTCGGGCCATCGCCAGGAGGCTGTACACCGAGATCCGCGACGTCCTCACGCAGTACGACACGGGTGACCCTGGCGTCGCCATTCCGGCCATCGTCCTTGATGACCAGATCGGCAGCGCTCCCAGCGGCGGTGGGCGGTGACGGCCGCGAATGAGGAGCGGCCTCGGTACGGCTACGGCCGGGGCGGGCGGCCGTTGGGGTCGTCGCGGGACCGGGACGCGGAGGCGCTGCGGCGCGTGCTGCGCCGGGCCGGTCTGCGGGACTTCGACGAGCGGCACCTGGACGGCTTCGCGGTCGAGGGCGCCAACAGCAGTCTGGACGGGCCGGAACCGTTCAGCGTCGCCTACTGCGGCACCGCCGGGGTGCCGGAGGCGATGACCCGCTACCGGGCTGTCCTGCAGCAGGCCGGCTACCAGGTCGACGTGGATCCGCTCGACGAGCATTCGCTGCTGGTGCCACGACAGCCCGACCGGGCGGCGGCACCGTCGGATCGCGGGCTGATGGCGGCCGCCGTGCTCTGCGCGGTGCTGGCCACGGTGGCGCTGCTGGCCTCCTGGATCGGGTCGGGAGCGGTGCGCTTGACCGGCGGGGTCGGCTCGGCCGTGTTCGGTGTGCTGGCGGTGTTCCTGGCCGGCCTGTGGTACCGGCGACGCGCGCACCTGGAGTGAGGCAGCCTCGCCAGGTGCGGTGTTTCCGCGGCCTACTTCAGGGTGGGCGGCACTCTCGGGCTGGTGCTCACTCATGGGCCCCGGTCTCGCCCGCCCGCGCGTAAGGCGGCTCTCGAAACTCTCGAAACCCTGCCCGCACCGGAAATCTCGGCCCCGAAGTTTCGGAACCCGTACACGCAGCGGCGCCGGGAACCAACCGGTCCGGGCGGCAGCACCGCCGGGAAGGGCCCCTGGCCCTGGTCCTCACGCGCGTTTTTGGCGTGCGAACGTTCACGCCCACCCAGCACGCCGCCGGTGGAGATGGTGCTGGCGCTGCCACGATGCCCAGGTGACCGATCCTGCGAACCCTCACGGCTACATTGGCGGCTGGGTGCTCTACGCGACCCGCTGCGGCCACCCGCTGGCCTACGGCGACACCGAGCTCGACTGCCGGCTCGTCTGGCACGACTTCGACCACGGGCCGATGACCGGGCCGTCGGTCGACACCGCGACGCACTCAGACGCCCGTCTGGCCACCCAGGCCGACGTGGACGCGTTGCGCCGCGGTGACTCCTGCGAGCTATGCAGCCTCGCCACCACGCCCTCTGCGGTCCGCTGACCCGCCCGCCGCCCAACGCCGCGGTGGTGAGGTTTCCGGGGTGAAGGTGAGGATGCGCCACGCCGGCGGGGCGGGCCACACCGCCAGCGTGGCCCGCGCGCGCGTTTTGTGGTTCGCACGTGCGAACCGGCGGATCCCGGGGCGTGATTCCCTGGAATGGGACCGCGCTGCCGGTCAGAGCGTGAGGGTCGCCAGGGCCTGGTGGGTGCCGATGGGGTCGAGGGCGCGCAGGGTCACCGGCACGTCGAGCACGACCAGGTAGGCGCGCGTGGAGTCACCTCGGCCCGGGGCGATCAGGCCGCTTACCGCGTGCGCGGCCTCGCCGTCGTAGGCGCGGGTGTCCGGTGCGCCCAGGAGTCTTGCGGCGGCTTCGGCCGGGAATGGTCCGCCCTGCCACTCGATCTCCCACGTGCGCCCACCGTTGCCGGGCCACCAGTCGAGGTGGGCGGCGCCGTTGAGCGCGTGGGTCTCGCGTAGGGCGGACATGACCCGTCCCAGCACCTCGTAGTACCGCGCCGGGTTGTCCACCAGGTGGTTCTGATCTGTCATGCCTGCTCAACGATCCGGCCCGGGGTCAGGTCAGCCCTGACCCCGGTGATCCGAGCGGTGACCGTGCGGATCAGTCGGTGATCCGTACGGGCACCAACGCGCGCCTGGGCGTGGCGTCAATGTTCAGCTGTCGCCTAAAACCGCAGGTCGTTGCGGTACGGCAAGTGTCGAAACTCGTCAGCGTGAGAAGAGGGCTCAGCGCGGGGTGAACCCGTTGTGGCCGTCAGAGATTCGGCCCCGCCCTCCCGGCCGGGCCGACACCGTGGGCACTCGCCACCCCGGCCCGGAGCGGCTACGCGTTCGACACGCAAGCCCTGGGGTCAGGGCACGATGACGTAGCTCGGGTGGTGCTTCAACCTCGCAGACTTCCTACTGGTGACCTGCTCCCACCGGCCGCGGTAGACCCACAGGCCGAGGCCTGGAAGCCGGTCGCGCACGAACAGGTAGATGTGCAGGTAGTCCTCCGGGCCGAACAGCGCGATCGCCGGGGCCAGCCCCGTTTGCCCCGCGTAGCCCAAGACCTGACGAATGGCTGTGCGCCATTGCCTGGCTGGCTCGACCTCGAACACGGTCGCGGCAGTGGCCACGTCCGCTCTCCCCACGGGCAGGACCACCTCGGGGACGCCTTTGACCTGTCGGGCGAGAGCGGCGATGTACGGCCCCTCGCCGGTCGTGGGCATGCTCTGCGGCCACCGGCCGTAGAGCACACGGCCGTCGGCCAGTCGTAGCGGATTCCTCGGTGGCGCCACGCCGCCTCCATCGTGCTGCCCCGGCTTTGGCGGACCACCATCAGTCGCCGGCCCCGACCCTACCCGGCACCCTTCTCGAACCGCCGCGAGTGCTGTTCCCGCTGGTGATCGTCGGTGCGCGGACACACCTGTGCCGTGGTGACGTCGATCGGATCAGCATCACCATCACCGGGTCGATCAGTGATGCCGATGAGCGTCGTGTTGCTGTTTTGTTGGTGATCGGTCGCTGTTTCGTCGGTGATCGGCGGGCGGACGTGGGTCAGGCCTCGGACGGGGCGGGCGGGCATCTGTTGCCCGTCCCGTCCGAGGATCTGAATCCCGTAGTCAGGTGATTGGACGGATTGGCCAGTCGCCGCCGTGGCGGCGAGGTGGGCTGGTCGCGGTATCCAGCTGGCGGCTGGGTCGCGAAGCGCGGGATCCGGCCGGCTGCCGGATCGCGTTGGTGCTCGCCGTGACCACAGATCGTGCGCGGCGGCAAGCAACGGTTCTCCCTCACGGGGATGTGCATGGTGCTGGCGGGCGCGGTATCCGGCTGGCTGCCAGGTCGCGAGCTGGGGTGTCCGGCTGGCTGCCGGGTCGCGCTGTGGCGCGCTGCCTGGCTGGGTATCAGGTTCGCGTTTGGTGGTGCGGCCCACACATGCACGGGGGCGGGCGGGCCTGCAAGCAGGCGTGCCGATGCGGCGTTTTCCCGACCCGACCCGCCCCGACCCGCCCCGACCCGGGGATCTGGATTCCGAAGGCTTGCGACCTGCCGGATCTGCAGATAATCGGCCGCCCCGGCGGGAAGCCGGCAGGGGGTCAAGGCGGCCTTGCCCCCTGCCGGCTCGTCGGGTTGGCACCTCTTATGGGTTGGCGCATCCGGTGGTCCTGACGGGCAGCTCGGTGTCGAGGTACAGCGAGACGCCGTCTCTCGAGCGCCGGCGCACGGGGCGGCTGGTGCGGATGACGGTGAGCGCCTGGGCGACGGCGGCCGCGTCGACGTCGACGGCGACGAGCCGGATCCGGATCACGCCGTCACCACCATGAACGTGTCGGGGGCGATCCCGACAACCGTTGCACGCGTCCCGCCAGGTCCCCGACAGGCGAAGGCCGCCGGGCTGATGGCGTGGCCGTCCACCCTGTCGCCGCCGACCGGATCACCCTCCGACGTCCCAGCTCGTGGACCGCTCTAGCTAGACGGGCTCGGGCGCGGACGCCTGGTCCAGCGCGGTGGACGACGGTGCCGAGGCTGGTGCCGCCGGGGTTGAGCTGGGCGGTCTTTCTTGCCGGCACCGGAGATGTAAGGGCGGACCAGGAGTGCGGTAATGACCGCTGTTGTCCGTCGGAGTCCGGCTCGATAAAACAATCTGTCACCGCCGTGTCGCATCATGTATAGAAGGGCGGGCGCTCCGCGCTGATCAGGCGGCCAACCGAGCCGCGCGGAGCGCCCTGACCGACCAGGCAGTCAGCACTGATCGGCACGGAACACTCTCCCCGGCGTCCTTAATGTCGGGAAAGAGGACCCGGCAGACTCCCGACAACAACGACCGTTGTCGGGTCACCTCTCGTGCCTCAAGGACGAACAGCATGAGTACCGCCCGGCGCCCATCAGGGCGCACCACCCGCCCATCCGTGGACGAGGCCACCATCCGCGAGCGGTGCACGACCCCCGAGGCCGCCGACTACACCCTCTACGTACGCAGATTGATCGACAATTACTTGGGCGAGGGCGGGCAGGCCCAGATCCTGCGCATCGCGAAGACGCGCGGGCTGGACTTCCCCGGCCTGAACCGGAAGAAGCTGTCCGAACAACTGAGCCGGTACACCAACGGTCCCACTTGGGACATGGTCGAGCTGATCATTGCTTGCCTACCCACGGACGAGAGCGAGACCACGGGTATCCGGGCCCTGGCTGCTGGTTGGTACCAATGCGCCAGGGGTCGGCTACCCGAGGGCTACACCGGCCCGGTCAGCCGACCCGAGGGCCAGCCGGAGCTGCGCGAGGTACCAGACAGCTCACCAACGATCCCCGGACTGCAACGCAGGATCGCTCACCTGCAGGTGCGGATGCGTGAGGACACTGAGCAGTACCTAAAGAACCTGCGCCAGTCGGAAAACAGCAGGCTGCGCGAGTCTCGCCGCGCCGACGAGATGGAGCGGCTGTTCCATCAGGCTCGGGAGGCACTGCTCAACGTCCGAACGACCGCGGCGCAGGTCGCAACGGTTCAGGAGGAGTACGCGCGCCAGTGCGTGATACTCGAGCTCATCGCGGCACCAAGCCTGCGCGCCAGGCCGGTCATCGACCTGCCCACGCCTCCCGACACCCGCCGCCGAATCCGCTTCGGGCACCTGGTCGCCGCCATCAACTCCCAGGCCCCGCCTGCCCGACGAGCGCTGGCCCGTTACCTCTGCGCCTACGCCGAACTCGCCGGCGTGTCCCCCACCGAGCTAGCCGCCCGCACGCACATTGCTGCCACCGAGGTCATGGACATCCTCGCCGGCCGGCTCCTGCCCACCACCACCCAAGCCACCAACCTGACCACCGTGCTTGGCTGCGTAACCGACACCTTGGACCAGCTCACCGCCGCCGCCGGCGGCGGCACCACCGCCCTCGACGAAAGTTTCTGGCGCATCGCCGGAGCCATGGACACCCCCGCCCTCCCACCAGGCCCGATCGAGGATGTCGGGACCAATCCCGACAATCCTGCAACACATCCACCTGCCATCCCGACAGCCCCCGCAACGGCCGCGATCACCGATCGGCTCCAGCAACTGGCCGTCCTGCTACAGCACGGGCAGATCAGCGACGACGAGTACGCCCACCAGCGCACCCGCATCCTCGGTGAGCTGTAGGCGTGGCGCGGCGCGTCGTGTCGATGGAGCCGACCCGGCGTCGGATCTAGCCGTCCTCTGCGGTGTGGCTCACGTCGGCTCAGAGGACGGTGTTTCCTCGGAATACTCGTCGCCGGCGGCGGTGAGGTAAGCGGCGAGGGTGTAGGCCGGCGCCCGGTCGAGGCGCTGACCGCCGTGGTCGTAGCGGCGGGTGGTCCTGGCGTCGGCGTGGCCGAGTTGCTCCTGGACGTCCTCCAGGCGGGCGCCGGCGTCACGGGCGAGGGTGGCGCAGGTGTGGCGCAGCACGTGCGGGCTCATCTTCACCGGGATCCCGGCGGTGGTGGCCAGGCGGCGCAGCAGCCGCCACACCGCGCCCCGGTCGATCCGGGCGCCGCTGGCCGTGGCGACCAGGGGCCGGCGGGGTCGTGCCCCGGCCTGCCGACCGGTATCGGCACCCGGGCCTCGGTCAGGTCGGGCCGGGCGGCGAGGTAGGCGTCCAGGCGGCGGGTGACCGGGGCCGGCAGCGCGACCAGGTGCTGGCCGCCGCCTTTGGCGATGAAGCGCAGGACGCGGTGGTTGCGGTTGTGGCCGAGCTGCTCGACGTCGGCGCCGACGAGCTCTCCCACGCGCAGCCCGCCGTAGAGCAGCAGGGCGACGATCGCCGCGGTGCGGGCGGCCTGGGGGCCGGTGTCGGCGTCGGCGGCGGCGAGCAGCGCCTCGGCCTGGGCGCGCGACAGCCCGGGAGTGCTGGGCCGGGTCGGGTCGGTCTTCGGCTTCTGCTTGGGGTTGATGGCGGCGGGGTTGGCCCGGTCGGTGCGGTCCTCAGCGATCAACCAGGAGTAGAACGCCGACACGGCGGCGAGGCGGCGGGCTCGGGTCGCCGCCGACGCGCCGCCGGCGGCCTCCTGGGCGCGTAGCCAGGCGTGGGTGTGCACCCGGCGGGCCTCGGTGAGCGGGTCGACGCCGGAGGCGGCCAGGAACCCGAGCCAGTGCCGCAGGTCGCCCTGGTAGGCGGCCCGGGTGTGCGGCGAGGCGTAGGAGACCAGCCATTCCCGCAGCAGCGCCTCCAGGCCACCCACGGCGGTGCCCCCCACGGTGGGGGTCCCACCGTGGGGGGCCGGGAGGGCGGACAGCACCTCGCCGGACAGGACTGTCATCGCGTGATCCCCCGATCGCGTTGGTCGGCGCGCAGAAACGCCGGGTGCCGGCCGGCGTGGCGGGCGCCGTCGTCGGTCGGCACCGCCTGGGCGCCGTCGAGCGGCACGTACTGGTCGACGTCGTCAGCGACGATGCGGACCCGGATCATTGGCCGGCCGCGACCGGGGCAGGCAGGTTCAGGGCGGCGGCGAGGGTCGGCCACAGGTGGTCGTCGCGGCCCCAGATCGGGTCGACGAGGGTGACGTACCAGCAGCCGGCCAGCAGACGTACGGTGGCCGGGCTGCACTGGTCGTCCCAGTAGTCGACCCCGGGTGAGCCGCCAACCCATGTGTGGGCGGTGCCGAGGTTGAGGGTGACCGGCAGGCGGATGCCGCTGTCGGTGCGTTCATGCAGCAGCACCAGGTCGGTGGGAGTGAAGGCGGTGATGAGCCGGTCGAGGGTGGCGTCGTCGCAGTAGCCGCAGACCGAGGCCCGCTGCTGCCAGCCGCTGTCGATCTCCCCGGGCTGAGAGAAGTCGGTCACGAACCCGGCGCGGTTGACCGCGGCCAGCAGCGGGACCAGCGGGCCGGTCTCCTCATCGGGCGGACCGCCGTGGGTGGGCGTCTCGTCCAGGTCGCCAGTCAGCCAGCGTGCGGTCAGCTCCCCCAGCTCGGCGAGGCTCTTAGCGTTGTCCCAGGTCAACGTCATGTCGGCTCCCTTAGTCGATGGTGGCGGCGAACGCGGCCACCCGCGCGTACTTGGCGGCGGTGCTGTGGCCGTCCCAGCCGGTCGGGTGGGCGGGCAGGTGCCACGCGGCCTGGCCGGTGGGCAGCTCGATGTAGACCACGACCGGGTGGGGGTCGCTCGGGTCGTGGCCGACGCCGGCCGGGACGCCGGCCTCGTGGGCGAGCGCGAGGGCGGTCCAGATCAGGGCGTTGCGCCGCACATAGGCGGCGGTGATCTCCGGGGTGTCCGGGCCGGTGTGGCCGTGCCGGGACGGGTCGAGCGCGGCGATCGCGGTCAGGGTGTGGGCGAGGCGGACCTCGGCCGGCTCGACCGCCCGCAGGGCGGTGTGGATGTGGTCGAGCTGGGCGGGCAGGCCGCGCAGGTGCCACGTCAGCAGGCCGGTGCCCGGGTCATGGTGGGCCACGCCGTGCGGGCGGATCGGGCCGGGCCCGGTCCACTCGGCGAGCACGGTCTCCACGATGGTGATCAGCGCGGCGTGCTCCGGGTCGACGCGCTTGGTCTTGCGCGTTCGGGGTGCCCGGCCGGTGCTCTCGCCGGCGAGGGCCGGTCTGGTGGTGGGCATGGGCTGCGTCCTCCTGTGAGCTCGGAGATGATCGGGGGTGTGGCGGGCCGGGACCATTACGGGTGGTCCCGACCCGCCCCGCTGTCGGCGCTGGTCAGATGAAGAAACCGAACTTGATCAGGTCAATGGCGTCGCCGCCCAGGGCCTTGGTGCCCGCAACGGCCACCCGCCGGTACGCCTCGTACTCGTCGCGGCTGAGGGTCCCGTCGATGCCGGCAGCGCCGGCCAGGCGGCCGATCAGCAGCACCGCGTCGGCCTCGACGGCCGGGTCGTCGTGCGGGTCGGTGGCAGCGGTGAGCAGGCCGCAGACCCTCGTCAGCGCGCCCGCGGTGTCCCGCTCGTGCTCGCGAAACGCGCTGGGCGGCCCGCTCGGCCCTCCCACTGCGAACTCGTGCACGACGTCGACGACCTGGTCGTCACCGCGGTCGTAGAGCCGCTGCAGTTCGATGCCGGCGGCGGCGAGCGCCTTCAGGTCATCGGCGGGCAGGTCGACCACCCGCAGTGGGAGCAGGTCCAGCCGTCCATCCGGGGCCAGCAGCCGGCCGTGGCCGGCGCTGGTGGCGTATTTCCCCTGGCTGATGTGTACGGCTTCCCAGACCCGGCGCATCGCGTACAGGGCCTCGTCTCCGGCCAGCGGCGCGGGCGTGGGGTGCAGCTCGTTCGGGTCAATGGCCATCAGGATCTCCTCCACCTGCCCCAGCAGGGTGAGGAATTCGTCGTCGAGGTCTGGTACGAGGCAGCGCACCCGCAGCCCTGCGGCAGCCTGCTGGGCGGTCACGCGCTCGCCTCGCCGGCGGCGGCTTGGTCGACGCGCTCGGCGTAGGTGCGGCCGGCCGCGCGAATCGCGTCGGCCGGCGTGCCGTTGGAGAAGTCCGGCAGGGCGCCGGTCTGCGGCAGCGTCGTGTTCTGGCGGGCGTGCTCGTCGAGCGCGTCGTTCAGAACGTTCCAGTCCGGCTGGCGGCTCGGGTTGTAGCCGGGGTGGCCGTAGTCGGTGCGGACCAGCTCGACGCCGGTGGTGAGTCCGCGCTTGGCGAGCCAGTCCCGCGCGACGTCGACGTACGCCGTGGCGTAGGCGTCGCGGTCCTGCTGGTACAGCGCCTCGATCGCCGTCTCGCGCGCCGTGGCGGCGTCGGCCTGCTCGTCGCTGAGGCCGTCGGCGTAGGTGGCCTCGACGGCCGCTTCCAGGTCGGCGTCGTACAGCTCGTCGATCCTGAAGCCAGCGAACACGTCGTCCACGCTGAGGTGGAGCCGGTACGGCTCGGTGCGCCAAGCCAGGATCTGGTCCTCTCCGGCGGTGCCCTCAATGAGGCGGCGCACGAGGTCGGCCTCCCACGAGCCGGGCCGGCCGGCGAGCAGCGTCTCGACGCCGCCGAGGTTCGCCGCGACCGAGGTCAGCACCTGGGCGGCGAGGTCGGCGAAGTCGACTGGCTCGCTCGCCTCGGCCGGGGTGCCCCGGCCACGGACCCGGGTCTGGCGGGCCAGCGAGGTCAGTGCCTCGATCGCCTGCCCGAGCAGGGCGTCGTCCGCGCTCGCGGCGGGATGGGTGTCGTTCATGGACGTCTCCCCTTGTCGGTGGGTGATCAGATGCCGAGCCGGTCGTAGATGCGTACCGCCGCGATCCGGGCGAGTCGGCCCCACGGATCGCGGGTGATGCCGTCGGGGTTGGTCAGCTCGTTGAGCCGGTCGAGCAGCTCGGCGACGACGAGCAGTTCCTCCTCACCGAGCACCGGCACACCGTCGTCGGTGCGGTGCTTGTCGAACTTCTCCTCCAGGTACGCGGCGCGCTGCTCCGGGGTGTCGGCCGGGCCGATGTCGAAGGGGTTGGCGTTGGCCTCAGTGGTCATGAGTCCTCTTTCTCTGGGTTGGTCACTGCGGTCATTCGAGTCGCCGGAGGATGTTCGCTAGCAAGATGACCGTGTCGGCGGCGATTCCGGCGTCCCGACGCGTGGCGGTGGGGCTGTGCTTGACGCGCTGAGCGAACTCGACGGCGGCGCGGGCGAGCTTGCGCAGCTCGGCGTTCTCTGGGCCGGGCACGGTGTGCTCGATGTACCGCTCGATGCGGATCTTGGTTTTGGCGACAGGCGGCTCGTCTTCGCCGTCGCGCAGGTGCAGCTTCGCGTCGTACACCTGGGCGCTGAGGGCTTCGGTGACGATGACGCAGTCGTTGCCGACGTTGCGATAGTCCTGCTCGGAGCTGGCGATCTGGAAATGCCGCCGTAGCTCGGCCAGCTCGGCGTCGACGCGAAACCACCCGGTCGCCGATCGGGGACTGATCGGCTCGGCGAGGGTTGAGGCGAAGACGCGGGTCTCCATGTCGGTGAGGCGGGCGTGCAGGGGATCCAGCAGCTCGTCGAGCAGGTCGCGGCGGGCCTGCCACGATCCGGAGCAGCCGTTGCGGACCCAGTGGTTTCGGAAAGTGGTGAAGTCGCGGAACGGAGGGTCGAAGCCGGTGATGCCGAGCCGGCCGACGATCGCGCGCAACGCGAGCAGGCAGTCCCGCATCTCTTGCTCGGTCAGCTCAGTCGTTCCCCCGGTTCCGCACCGTTCCAGGTCGTCGTGGACCAGCCACGCCAAGCCAGCGGCTGCGCCGACATCGTCGTGCCCAGTCACCGGGCCCCGGCGCAGTGCGACGACGAGCTGCGCGTCGAACATCCGCTTGGTCGTGTCGACGCCCCAGACCCTGGTGTCGACGTCCTTGAAGAAGTCGTCCGCTCGCATGTCCGTGCTGGTCCTTCCAGACTGCTGATACCGCTCGCAGAGTAGGCCGAGGGCCTGACATTTCATGCCTCGATAAGATCAGTTATGGAGGCATGACGAGAAGACGACGGGCCGGGGGCGGATTCCACGGAATCCGCCCCCGGTCGGTCAGCTCTCGTACCAGCGGGTCACCGGGAACGCGCCCGTCCCGTCGGCCGGCGCCGACTCCAGGCACCACTCCTGCTCGGGGCCGTCGACGGTGTCGCCGGTGTTGACGACCCACTCGTGGTGGATCTGTGCGTACGGCTTGGCTGGGTCGGCCGGGGTCAGGGCCTCGCCCCACGACTCTCGGGCGTAGCGGCGCAGCGCGGTGAGCATCCGTCGCGGGTCGTGGTGGCCCACGGCGACGATGTCGCCGTCCTCGCCGATGTCGCTCAGGGCGATGCCGTCGATGGTGGCCACCATCCTCAGCGTCGGCCACGTCGGTTCGCCGAGGATGTCGGCGAGCATCTGCTGGTGGGCGGGGAAGACGATGCCCTGGTGGTTGGTGGCCAGGTGCCGGGCCAGGTCGGCGTAGCTGTCGGCGCGGATCCATGCGACGTCGACGGCGTCGTCGCCGGCTCCGGGGATCTTGGGCAGCGTCTTCCAGCCGTCCCACATGTCGAAGCGCACGAGGTGGGTGACCATCCATGCCTCGTCGGAGGCGCGGGGGTCGGGCACGTAGCGCGGATCCTGCTGCTCGTAGGGCTCCAGCCCCTTGTCGAAGCGGATGCCGGTCTCTTCGGCCAACTCGCGGAACGCGGCGGTGACGGGCGTCTCGCCGGGCTCGACGTGGCCGCCGGGCAGCGCCCAGCCGTGCCCGTCGCCACGCTTGATCATCACGATCCACCGGTGTCCGTCCGCGTCGGTGATCTCCACGAGAGCGTCGGCGCACTGCTGCTCGCCCCAGTGGCCGAGCTGGTTGCGGCCGTAGCGGATACCGGTGCGCTCGACCGGGTTGAGCGGCCGGCCGTGGACGACCTTGAAGGGGATCGCGGCGGCGGCCTGTCGGGCGGGCCAGTCGATGCGGGTGGGGTCGGTCTGTGGGTCGGCCCAGCCCTCGGTGACGCCGCGCAGGTACACGTCGGGATCGGTGTAGGTACGGAGGTCGGTCATGATGGGTCTGCCTTTCGGGTCTCTCGGGGTTGCTGGTCAGCGGTTTCGGGTTCCGGAGGTAGTGGTCGGGGTCGTGTTCCAGCACGACCCCGACCGCGCGAACAGTGGGATGGCGGCGGGGGTTCCGCCGAGTACGGCTTCCAGTGCGGTACGGGGCGCGGCGCCGGCGGCGACCCGCAGCAGCACCTCGCCGTGGCAGAGGAGCACGTTCTCGCGGCACCAGCACGCGACGTCGACGTCGGCGAGGTCCCCTCGCGCGGCGGCCACGAGGTCCGGTTGCCGGTCGAGGTCGTCGGCGTACGCGGTCACCGCGTCGGCCTGGTCGTGCTCTCGGCCGCAGCGGCGGCAGGAGCCGACGCGGTGCGGGTTGGCGTATCGGCTGGCCGGCAGGCCGGGCGCGGCGCGGCCGACGTAGACCGCTCCGGCCGGGATCCGCCCGTGGTACAGGTCGCCGAGCACTCGGACCCGCCGCGGGGAGGTCACTGCGTGTCCCCGTCGGCGAGCATCGGTACCTCGCGGAGCTGCTCCCAGCCGAAGCCGTGATCGGCCACCTCAGCACTCCCCGGTCAGGTCGGCAACGTACTCGAGCGTCGCGTTGCCGTCGGCACGGGCGGTCCACCCGTGGCCGACCACGCCGGCGTCGGCGAGGACGCCCGTGGCCCACGTGCACGCCTGATCGACGTCGACGGCCGTCAGGGTGTCGTGGTCGGCGTGGGGCTTGTCGTCGGCCAGCAGCAGCCACAGTTCGTCGACCGGGTCGTGCACCAGCCGCCACTCCGTCACCGGCCCGGTCCCGGCCGCCGTGGCGGTCGGGTCCCCGGCGTGCACCGCGAGGTATGCCGGTCGACCAGGCAGCAGTTGCCCGTCGGACCAGCCGGTGACCTCGATGCGGTGCCGCTCGGCGAGCACCTCGGTGGCCCACGCCTGGGCTGCGTCGACGTCGTCGGGCTCGGTCAGGTGTTCCGCGTACGCGGCCGGCTCGTCGACCCGCAGGTCGTAGTGCAGCAGCCAGCAGCACGCGTCCTCGGCGTCGAAGGACAGCGACACCCGCTCCGGGGTGGCCTCGTCGACCTGGCCGGCGGGCTCGCCGTCCGGCGGGTCGATGGCGGCCAGGCGTGCCTGCTCCCACTCGCTCGGGGTGTAGCCGGCCTCTTGGACGAGGCGATCCAGCCACGCCCTGTCGCTCTCGGTCCAGGACCGGTAGGTGGCTCGGGCCTGCACCTCGCGGCGGGCGATCCCGAGGGCGTGCGCGGCCTGCACCCGCGTACTCCAGTCCGCCTTGCGGATGTCCTCCCACCAGCGGTAATCCGGCAGGGTCGGGTCGGGGCCAACGCCGGCGGCGACGAGCCACCGGTGCGCGAGCTGGGCGCACTCGTTGCCGGGCGCCCACAGCCAGGCGTCGATGATGTCCTCCGCCGACTTCGACAGTTTCGGCGCCCGGG
>NZ_JAEVHM010000069.1 GCF_016802865.1 Micromonospora parastrephiae
GCGCGGTCCGGCACCGCCGAGCGACGCCGTCACGGTGGCCGGGGACGGAGCCGTCTCCGCCCGGTAATCAGCTTCCGGGCGCGTCGACGCGACCGAGCGCTCCGGTGCCGTCGCCTCGAACGGCCTCGACGCGGCCTGGCCGTCGGACGGCGGTGCCGCCTGGTCGACGCTCGACCGGCGATCCGTTCCGGCGGCGGGTGGTGGTGGCCTCGGGGATCGGGCGGCCCTGCTGGACGCCCTCGCCGCGATCGGCGACGTGCCGGCGCCGGCGGCGCGCTGCCTGGTGGTGGACCTGCACGGAGCCGAGGTGCTCGGCCCGTCCGCGCGGGAGGACATGGTGGCCGAGGCGGTCGCCCGGGCACGCGCGGTCGTGGCGTCCGGCGATGTGGTCACCGAGTGCACGGGAGCCGGGTTCGCGGTGGTCACCGCCGCGGGGCCGGTGCTGGCGTACGCGTTGGGCACCCGACTGCTGGCCGCGCTCGCCCCGCCCTATCTGCTCGGCGGGTCGACCGTGCGGGTGCAGGCGAGCATCGGGCTCGCCGAGGTGAGCGGTGCCGGGCCGGCGGACGTGCTCCGTCAGGCCGAGCTGGCCCGCCGACGGGCCGTGCAGCTGGGCCGGGACCGGGTCGAGTGGTACGACGCGTTCCTGGAGGAGCAGCTGGTCCGCCGGCTCGACCTGGAACGCGAGCTGCCCGGTGCGGTGGCGCGCGGCGAGTTGGACCTCGTCTACCAGCCGGTGCTCGACCTGGCCGACCGGCAGCCGGTGGGCGCGGAGGCGCTGCTGCGGTGGCGCAGCCCGGTGCTCGGCACGGTGCTTCCCGCCGAGCTGCTGCCGGTCGCGGAGGACCTGGATCTGGTCGGTGAGTTGGAGTGGTGGGTGCTGGATCGGGCCTGCCGACAGTTGGCCAACTGGTCGGCAGGCGTGCGGGAGTTGTGGATGGCGGTCAACGTCACCACCCGGGAGCTGACCACGCCCGACTTTGTGCAGCGCGCCGCGGCTGTGCTGGCCGCGTACGGGGTGTCGCCGGAGCGGCTGGTGGTCGAGGTGTCCGAGCCGAGGATCGCCGCGGACCTGTCGACCGTGGTGGCCCGGTTGGCCGGGCTGCGGTCGTTGGGCGTCCGCACCGCGCTGGACGACTTCCGGGCCGAGCACGCCTCGCTGGCCCAGCTGCGCCGGCTGCCGATCGACCTGCTCAAGGTGGGCCCGGAGCTGGTGGGCGCGCGGCCGGTCGGGCAGCCGCCGTTGATCGACGTGGTGGTCAACGTCGGTGAGCGGCTGGGGGTGGAGATCGTCGCCGAGGAGTTGGAGGCGGCCACACAGGTCGAGGGGGCGCAGCGGGCCGGCTGCCGGTACGGGCAGGGCTTCGCGCTGGCCCGGCCGGCTACCGCCGAGCGCGTCGAGGCGTACTTCGAGGAGTTTCCGTCGGCGTCCCGCTGAACACCCGACAGTGAACCGGTTCACCTCTCCCGGGGCGGTGCGGTGCTGCCGCGCGGGGTCAGGTGCGGCGTCTCGTCCTGTACCCGGCTGGCGGGCTGTCCGGCGATGACGGCGAGGAGTTGGCGGGCCGCGTGTGCCCCGTACGCGGGGATGTCCCGGCCCAGCGCGGTCAGGGGCGGGTGCACGAGTCGGCAGAGTGGCGAGTCGTCCCAGGCCACGATGGACAGGTCGCCCGGCACGGTGAGCCCCATCTCCTGCGCGACGGACAGCCCCGCGATGGCCATGACGTCGTTGTCGTAGATGACCGCGGTGGGCCGCTGGGCGGAGCTGAGCAGCCGGCGGGTCGCTCGGCCGCCCTCCTCGCCGGTGTAGTCGGACCAGACCGTCACCGCGTCGACCAGGCCGAGTTGTCGGCACACCGCCGTGAAGGCGTCGGTGCGGATCTCGGTGTGCCGCAGGTCGGGCAGGCCGCCGACCCGGGCGATCCGTCGGTGCCCGAGCGCGACCAGGTACTCCACGGCCTCGGTCAGTGCGGCGGCGTCGTCGGACCAGACGCTGGCCAGGTCGCCGGTGCCGCCGGGCCCGCCGATCACCACGGCCGGAAGTTGGAGCTGTTCGAGTGCGGGAATGCGACGGTCGTCGGTGCGCAGGTCGCAGACGAGCACGCCGTCGACCCGGCGCTCGCCCCACCAGCGCCGGTAGACCGCGATCTCGGCGTCCTGGTCGGCCACCACCTGGAGGGTCAGCGCGTACGAACGGGCGGAGAGTTCGGCCTCGACGCCGCTGATGAGCTCCATGAAGAAGGGCTCGATGCCCAGTATGCGGGCGGGCCGGCACAGGGCCAGTCCGACCGCCTCGGCGGTGGCCCCGGAGAGGGCGCGCGCGGCGCTGCTCGGGCTGAAGCCGATCTCCGTGGCGATGGCCAGGATGCGTTGCCGGGTGGCCTCGGAGACACCGGGCTGCCCGTTCAGCGCGTACGACACGGCACCCTTGGACACTCCGGCGCGTCGGGCGACGTCGGCGATGGTCGGCCGCTTCACCGGCGTGCTCCTTCACTCTCCGCCCCGGGCGGGGGTCCTGACTGTCGCGGCCGGTGCCCGGGCCGGTGGGCCGGCGTCCGCGGCCTCAACCTAGCGCAATCGGCACCGGTTGCCGTTGGCCGACCGTCCACGGTCAGGTGGGCGAGCCCGTAGGCCGTGCACTTGCCCGGTTCAGCGTACCGGTGGCTCGGCGCTGTCGGTGTGCCGGCCGGTGCGCGGAGCTGCCAGAGAAAGCGCTCCACCACGCGTTTTCGCGCTGTTTCCCGCAGTTCGGTGTGTCGATCGTAGGCGGATTTGACCGACCGTTGACACTCCCGGAACCGGACCGTACGGTGGCCTCACTTATCCGGTTCAGTCAACGCCTCTCGATGCCGGGAGCGTTTCCACATGCTCGGAGGATGAACATGGAACGGTCCTGGACCCGATGGGCCCGCACGGTCGCCGTGGGGGCGGTCGGCCTGACCCTGGTCGCCGCGTGCAGCGGCAAGAGCGGTCAGGATTCCGGCACCACGGACGGGCGGGTCACCCTGAAGATCAACTTCTGGGGCGACTTCGGCCTCCAGGACCTCAAGACGAAGTACGAGACGGCCAACCCGAACGTCAAGATCCAGCTGAACTCCGGTGAGTACAACGCCCAGCACGAGGACCTGCAGAAGAAGCTCGTCGCCGGCTCCGGCGCACCGGACATCGCCGCCATCGACGAGGGCTTCATGGTGCAGTTCCGCAGCCAGTCCGACAAGTTCGTCAACCTGCTCGACAAGGGCGCCGGCTCGTACGAGAGCAAGTACCTGCCCTGGAAGTGGAAGCAGTCGCTCTCCGCCGACGGCAGGACCCAGATCGGCCTCGGCACCGACACCGGTGGCCTCGCCATGTGCTACCGCACCGACCTGTTCAAGGCCGCCGGTCTGCCCACCGAACGCGACCAGGTCTCCGCTCTCTGGCCCACCTGGGACAAGTTCATCGAGGTCGGCCAGAACTACACCGCCACCAGCAAGAAGAAGTTCATCGACGCGGGCAGCAACCTGTTCAACCCGATCCTCGGCCAGCAGCCGGTCGGCTTCTACAACGACCAGGACCAGCTCCAGATGGAGCAGGGCCCGAAGATCGCGTTCGACTACACGATCAAGGCGATCCAGGGCGGTCTCTCCGCCAACCTGGCCACCTTCCAGGCCGACTGGGACAAGGGCTTCACCAGCGGTTCCTTCGCGGTGCTCGCCTGCCCGGCCTGGATGCTCGGGCACATCAAGGACACCGCGCCCGGCACCCAGGGCAAGTGGGACATCGCGGCGGTGCCCGGTGGCGGCGGCAACTGGGGCGGCTCCTTCCTGACCATCCCCAAGCAGAGCAAGCACGTCGACGAGGCGTACAAGCTGTTGGAGTGGCTGGTCCAGCCCGAGCAGCAGATCGAGATCTTCAAGAAGGTCGGCAACCTGCCGTCACAGCCGGCCCTCTACAGCGACGCGGCCATCGCCGACTTCAAGAACCCGTTCTTCAACAACGCGCCGGTCGGGCAGATCTTCCCGAAGATGGCGCAGGGCCTCACCCCGCAGTACCTGGGCAGGAAGAACGGCCCCACCCGGGTGGCCGTGGAGAACGTGCTGATCCGGGTGCAGAACAAGACCCTCAAGCCGGAGGAAGCCTGGGCGGAGGCGGTCAAGGAGGCCGAGAAGGCCAGCAGGTCCTGAACCTCCGGTGCGGGAGCGGCCCGGCGTCGGGACGCTCCCGCGCCGCTCGGCGTCCGTACCCCTGTCCCCCCGCCCTGGAGTGTCTCCGATGTCCACGACACGCGCCGCCCCCGCGACGTCGACCCGAGCCGACGGCCGGCACGGCCACGGCACCGATCCGGACCACCACCACCGCCGGCTCGGCTGGCGCGACCGGCTGTACCGGTTCGACACGCGGTACATGCCGTACCTGCTCATCGCGCCCTTCTTCCTGATCTTCCTGGTGTTCGGCCTGTTCCCGTTGGTCTTCAACGGCGTCATCGCGCTGCGCACCTACCGGCTGGACGACCCCACCGCGGCCGGCTGGGCGGGCCTGGACAACTTCCGTCAGCTCTTCGGTGACGAGGACTTCTGGAACGCGCTCTACAACACCTTCGGCATCTTCCTGCTCTCCTCGGTGCCGCAACTGCTGCTGGCGCTGATCGTGGCGTCCCTGCTGAACCGCCGTCTGCGGGCGCAGACCTGGTGGCGGGTCGGGGTGCTGCTGCCGTACGTCACCCCGATCGTCGCCTCGACGATGGTGTTCAGCGTCTTCTTCTCCCGCGACTTCGGCATGGCCAACTGGGTGCTCGGCCTGTTCGGCGTCGGCGGCGACGAACCAATCAACTGGCGGGCCGACAAGCTGCACGCCTGGATCGCCATCGCCACCATGGTCAACTGGAAGTGGATCGGCTACAACGCACTGCTGTACCTGGCCGCCATGCAGTCCATTCCGCGTGACGTCTACGAGGCCGCCGCTGTCGACGGCGCCGGGCCCTGGCGTCAGCTCTGGCGGATCACCGTGCCGATGATCCAACCGGTGATCGTGTTCACCGTCATCCTGTCCACCATCGGCGGGTTCCAGCTCTTCGTCGAGCCGATGCTGTTCGACCTCAACGCCCAGGCCGCCACCGGCGGACCGAACGGCGAGTGGCAGACCATCGCCCAACTCATCTACAAGGTCGGATGGAAGGACCTCAACCTCGGCTACGCCGCGGCGATGAGCTGGGCACTCTTCCTGATCATCCTGGTCGTGGCCGGAATCAACACCCTGCTGACCAACCGACTCTCCGGAGGGCGATCCAGGTGAGCGCCGTCGACACCGCACCACCACGCCCGGCGGTCACCGCGACCCGCCGTCGGCGGGCCGCCCTGATGGGCCGCGCGCCGCAGGACACCCCGGCCGGCATCGGAACGTACCTGCTGCTCGCCACCACCATGCTCTTCGCGGCGTTCCCGCTGTACTGGATGTTCGTCATCGCCACCAGCACCGACGAGGCCCTGGCCCAGATCCCACCCGCCGTGATCCCCGGGGACCGGTTCCTGGTCAACCTGGACGAGGTCTTCACCCTCCAGGACGTCTACTTCGCCGCCTCGCTGGTCAACAGCGTCATCGTCTCGACCGTGGTGACCGTCTCGATGCTGTTCTTCTGCTCGCTGGCCGGGTTCGCCTTCGCCAAGCTGCGCTTCGCCGGCAGCCGGTGGCTGATGCTGTTCGTGGTGCTCACCCTCACCGTGCCCAACCAACTCGGCGTCGTCGCGCTCTACATCGTGATGGGCAAGCTGGGTTGGAACGGCACCCTGCTGGCGGTCATCGTGCCCGGCCTGGTCACCGCGTTCGGCGTCTTCTACATGCGGCAGTTCATCCTCAACACCGTCCCGGACGAGCTGATCGAGTCGGCTCGGATGGACGGCGCGACCACCATGCGGGTCTACCGGTCCGTCGTCCTGCCGGCGATCCGGCCGGCCCTCGCGGTGCTCGGCCTGCTGACGTTCGTCGCGACCTGGAACGACTTCCAGTGGCCGCTGATCACCCTGGGCGGCACCGACTTCCCGACGTCGATGGTCGCCATCTCCGACCTGGCCAGCGGCAACTACGTCATCTACCGTCGGGTACTCGCCGGGGCGTTCGTGGCGACGATCCCCCTGCTGGTCATGCTGTTCATCGGTGGACGCCAGATCGTCCGCGGAATCATGGAAGGTGCGGTGAAGTCTTGAGTCGACAGGCACTCCACGACGGCTGGACCCTGCGGGCGACATCCGAGGCGCAGGTGCCGGGCACGATCGCCGGCCGTGCCGTACCGGCGACCGTGCCCGGTTGCGTACACACCGACCTGCTCGACGCCGGGCTGATCCCCGATCCCTACCTCGACGACAACGAGCTGGCGTTGGCCTGGATCGGGCGCACCGACTGGAGCTACCAGACCACCTTCGTGCACCGGGCGGGCGACGCCGAGCGCGTCGACCTGGTCTGCGCCGGCCTGGACACCGTCGCCACCATCAGCGTCAACGGCGTCGAGGTCGGCCGTACCGAGAACATGCACCGTGGCTACCGGTTCGACGTCCGGTCGTTGCTGCGCGACGGCGACAACGACCTGGTCGTCGCGTTCGACTCCGCCTACCGCTACGCCGAGGCGCAGCAGGAGCGGCTCGGTGACCGGCCCAACGCCTATCCGGAGCCGTTCCACTTCGTCCGCAAGATGGCCTGCAACTTCGGCTGGGACTGGGGTCCGACGCTGGTCACCGCCGGCATCTGGCAGGAGATCGGCCTGCACGCCTGGTCCACGGCCCGGCTGGCCACCGTCCGGCCGCTGGTCACCCTCGCCGGCCGCGACGGTCGGGTCGAGCTGCACGTCGAGGTCGAGCGGGTCGCGGACGTCCCGCTGACCGTCCGGGCCGCCGCCGCCGGCGCCACCGCCGAGGTGGTCGTCCCGGCCGGGCAGCGCACGGCCGTGCTGACCCTCGCCGTCCGCGAACCCGCGCTGTGGTGGCCCCGGGGGTACGGCGAGCAGGCGCGCCACCCGCTGGAGGTGACCCTGCACGCGCCGGACGGCGACACCCTGGACGGCTGGTCCCGGCAGATCGGCTTCCGCTCGGTCCGCCTGGACACCACACCCGACGAGCACGGCACTCCGTTCGTGTTGTCGGTCAACGACGTGCCGGTCTTCGTCCGCGGGGTCAACTGGATCCCGGACGACGTGTTCCCCACCCGGATCACCCGGGACCGGCTGGCCGAGCGGTTCGACCAGGCCGCCGAGGCGAACGTCAACCTGCTGCGCGTCTGGGGCGGCGGCCGGTACGAGTCGGAGGACTTCTACGACCTCGCCGACGAACGTGGACTGCTCGTCCAGCAGGACTTCCTCTTCGCCTGCGCCGCCTACCCGGAGGAGGAACCGTTCGGCAGCGAGGTGGCCGCCGAGGCCGCCGAGCAGGTGACGCGGCTGGCACCGCACCCGTCGCTGGTGCTCTGGACCGGCAACAACGAGAACATCTGGGGCTGGCACGACTGGGACTGGCAGGAGCCGCTCGCCGGGCGCACCTGGGGGCGCGGCTACTACCTCGACGTTCTGCCCCGCATCGTCGGCGAGTTGGACCCGACCCGCCCGTACTGGCCGGGCAGCCCCTGGTCGGGCACCGACACGATCCACCCCAACGACCCGGCGCACGGCACCACCCACATCTGGGACGTGTGGAACACCGACGACTACACGAAGTACCGGGAGTACGTGCCGCGCTTCGTCGCCGAGTTCGGCTACCAGGGTCCGCCCACGTACGCCACCCTCCGCCGCGCGCTCAGCGACGAACCCCTGGCCCCCGACTCGCCGGGCATGGCGCACCACCAGAAGGCGGCCGGCGGCGACGCGAAGCTCCAGCGGGGCCTGGACGCGCACCTGCCCACCCCGGCCGACTTCGACGACTGGCACTATCTCACCCAGCTCAACCAGGCCCGGGCCATCCAGCTCGGCGTGGAGCACTTCCGCTCACACCGGGGCGTCTGCGCTGGCACCATCGTCTGGCAGCTCAACGACTGCTGGCCGGTCACGTCCTGGTCGCGTCGACGGCGACGGCCGACGCAAACCCCTGTGGTACGCGCTGCGCCACGCGTACGCCGATCGGCTCCTCACCGTGCAGCCCCGCGACGGCGGACTGGCCCTGGTCGCGGTCAACGACGGCGGCACCGCGTGGCGGGCGTCGGCCTCGGTGACCCGGGGAACCCTCACCGGTGAGCCCCGGGCGAAGACGACGCTGGAGCTGGACGTCCCCGCGTACTCGGCGGTGACGCTGCCACTGCCGGCGGAGCTGGCCCGGCCGGACGAGGCCCGGCGGGAGCTGCTGGTCGCCGAGGCGGGGGACAGCGCGGAGCGGGCGCTCTGGTTCTTCGCCGAGGACCGGGACGTGGACTGGCCGGCGGCGGCGTGGGACGCGACGGTCGAACCGTTCGACGGTGGTCAGCGGGTCCGGGTCACCGCCCGCACGGTGCTGCGTGACCTGACGCTCTTCCCGGACCGCCTCGACGGCTCCGCCACTGTGGACAGGGCCATGGTCACCCTGCTGCCCGGCGAGTCGACGACCTTCACCGTGCGGGCCGACGGGCTGCTGGACGCCGTGGCCCTCACCGCCCGGCCGGTGCTGCGCTGCGTCAACGACATCGACTGACGTCCCATGATCGCGCTCGATCCGTGAAGTAGTGGCCTCCCTCGACAGGGAGCCACTACTTCCATGTTCGAGCACGATCATGCGCCGCTGGTCGATGCGAGAGGGACCGACGATGACTGTCTGCGCCGGCGCGGCCCGTGGTCGGCCCGCTTCAGCGCGGGGCCGGTAGCCCGTGATCGACACGTGAACGCCGATATCGGTGTGTCCGCGTCGACGGGATACCCCGACATCGGCGATCTGGTGTAGATCAAGCGGGCTGGCTGCGGCTGGTTACTCCGGGACGCGGCGGTAGGCGCCGTCGCTGGCCGAGGTGGCCATCGAGGCGTACGCGCGCAGGGCCGCCGACACCGGCCGCTGCCGGTCGATCGGGGTGTACGGCTTGTCGCGCTTCTCCTCGGCCACCCGTCGCGCCTCCAACTCGTCGGCCGGCACGTTCAGCTCGATGGACCGGCCCGGGATGTCGATGACGATCTCGTCGCCCTCGCGGACCAGGGCGATCAGCCCACCGGAGGCGGCCTCGGGGGAGGCGTGGCCGATGGAGAGCCCGGAGGTGCCGCCGGAGAAGCGTCCGTCGGTGAGCAGCGCGCAGGATCGGCCCAGTCCGCGTCCCTTGAGGAACGAGGTGGGATAGAGCATCTCCTGCATACCGGGGCCACCCTTCGGCCCCTCGTACCGGATCACCACGACGTCGCCCGCGACGATCTCCTTGGCGAGGATCGCGGTCACGGCGTCGTCCTGCGACTCGTAGACCTTCGCCGGCCCGCGGAAGGTCAGGCACTCCTCCGGGACGCCGGCGGTCTTCACGACGCAGCCCTCCGGGGCCAGGTTGCCGTGCAGGATGGCCAGGCCGCCGTCGGCGGAGTACGCGTGGTCGCGGTCGCGGATGCAGCCGCCGGCCGCGTCGGTGTCCAGCGACGACCAGCGGTTGGTGGTGGAGAACGGCTCGGTGGTGCGCACCCCGCCGGGCGCCGCGTGGAACAACTCGACCGCGGTCGGGGTGGGTGAGCCGCCGCGCACGTCCCAGTCGGTCAGCCACTGGGCCAGCGAGGGCGAGTGCACGGCGTGCACGTCCCGGTTGAGCTGCCCGGCCCGGTCCAGTTCCCCGAGGATCGCCGGGATCCCGCCGGCCCGGTGCACGTCCTCCATGTGGTACATCGGCGAGTTCGGCGCGACCTTGGCCAGGCAGGGCACCCGCCGGGAGATCGCGTCGATGTCGGCGACGCCGAAGTCCAGTTCCGCCTCGCGGGCGGCGGCGAGCAGGTGCAGCACCGTGTTGGTGGAACCGCCCATCGCCACGTCGAGGGCGACGGCGTTCTCGAAGGCGGCCTTGGAGGCGACCGCGCGGGGCAGCACCGAGTCGTCGTCGCCGTCGTACCAGCGCTTGGCGATCTCCACGACGGTGCGGCCGGCCTCGACGAAGAGCGACCTGCGCGCGGCGTGGGTGGCCAGCGTCGAGCCGTTGCCGGGCAGCGCCAGGCCGATGGCCTCGGTGAGGCAGTTCATCGAGTTGGCGGTGAACATGCCGGAGCAGGAGCCGCAGGTCGGGCAGGCGGAGCGTTCGATCTCGCCGAGCTGCTCGTCGGTGACCGCCTCGTTCGAGGAGGCGATCATCGCGTCGATCAGGTCGATCTTGCTGTGCACGACGCCTTCGATCGCCATCGTCTTGCCGGCCTCCATCGGGCCACCGGAGACGAAGACGGTCGGGATGTTGAGCCGCAGCGCGGCCAGCAGCATCCCCGGGGTGATCTTGTCGCAGTTGGAGATGCAGACCAGGGCGTCCGCACAGTGCGCGTTGACCATGTACTCCACGGCGTCGGCGATCAGCTCGCGGCTGGGCAGCGAGTAGAGCATCCCGCCGTGGCCCATCGCGATGCCGTCGTCGACGGCGATGGTGTTGAACTCCCGACCCACGCCGCCGGCCTCGGCGACGGCGTCGGCGACCAGGCCACCCATGTCCTTGAGGTGTACGTGACCGGGGACGAACTGGGTGAAACTGTTGGCGATGGCGACGATCGGCTTGCCGAAATCGTCGTCGGTCATCCCGGTGGCCCGCCAGAGGGCCCGGGCGCCGGCCATCGTCCGACCGTGCGTGGAGGTCTTCGACCGCAGCTCAGGCATGTCTATCAGCATGACACCGCCGCGGCGTCCACCATCGGGTGTGGGGCCCGTGTCCCAACAGATGCACACCTGGTCCCCCACGGCGAGCGCTCATCCGGCACTCTGGAGGACGTGCATCTCCCCCCGGGCATGGTCGCGGTCGCGGCGCTGAGCGGGCTCGTCGCCGCCGCGGCCGTCGTCCTGCTGGCCGTGGTGGCCCGGTGCCGCAGCGGGCCGCGTCGGCCGGCGCACCTGCTCCTCGCGGTGGCGGCCGGGAGTTCTCTGCTCAGCCTCGTGGTCGGCGTGGTGGCGGCGCTCGCCGCGAACGAGCACTGGGCCCACGAGCAGGGGCAGCGCACCGGCTGGGCCACCGTGGCGGCGGTCGGCACCGCGGTGAGCGGGCTGACGTTCGCGGCCGGTCTGCTCCGGCTGCCCGGGGTGGCCGCCACCGCCGCGGGGACCGCCCGGCTCGCCCTGGACGGCCTGACCATGGCGGCCGCGCTGTGGTTCGTCGGCTGGGTGCTCTTCTCCGAGCCCAGCCGGCTCCTCGGCGCCGCCACCCCGATGGCCTGCCCGGCGATCCTGCTCGCCACGGTGAGCGCCGCGCTCGCCGCCGGGCTCGCCTTGATCATCTTCTTCCGGGCCGCCGCCCCGCGTCGGCGGCTGGCCGCGCTCGGCGCCGGCATCAGCGCGGTGAGCTGCGGCGGTCTGGGCCTGAGCGCGGGGCTCTGCCAGGCCGGGCCGGTGGTGGCGCTGACCGGCGGGGTGGTGCTCGCCGCCGGCCTGCTGAGCGTCGCGCTCGCCGTGTACCGGGCCGACCGGCCGGGGCAGGTCGAGCTGGACCTGATCGGTCGCGACGGCGGGTACGCGCTCGCCCCGATGCTGGCGATGGCCGCCTCGGCGATGTACCACCTCATCCAGGACGGCCGGTTCACGGCGGCGGGCATCGTGGCCGGCAGCGTGGAGGGTTTCGCCCTGGTGGCCCGGCAGTACCTCACCCTCAAGGACGTTCGGGACTACGCCGGCCGGCTGGCCGAGCGGGAGGCGCACTTCCGCGAGCTGGCGCACACCGATCCGCTGACCTCGTTGGCCAACCGGCGCGGGCTGCTGCGCGCGCTGCACGACAGCGCGGCGGCGGGCACTCCGTGCGTCCTGCTCGGTCTGGATCTGGACGGCTTCAAGCACGTCAACGACATGCGCGGCCACGACGTGGGCGACGCCGTGCTGGCCGAGGTGGGCCGCCGGCTGCGCGGCAACCTGCGCCCCGGCGACGTGGCGGCCCGGCTCGGTGGCGACGAGTTCGCCGTACTCATGCAGGGCCGGCCGGCCGACGCGGACCGGGTCGCCGAGCGGCTGCTCGGGGTGGTCAACCGGCCGTACGACCAGCCGGAGGGGCCGGTCTTCCTGTCGGTGAGCATCGGGGTGGCCGGTTGGGCCGGCGAGCCGGACGTGGAGCTGCTGCTGCGCCACGCCGACCTGGCACTGCGGTACGCCAAGCAGCGCGGCAAGAACCGGATCGAACGCTACGACGCCACCTACGACCAACTGCTGCGCCGGCGGACGACGCTGGAGCACGAGCTGCGCGGCGCGATCGACCGCGACGAGCTGCGGCTGGCGTTCCAGCCGGTGGCCTCGCTGCCGTCGGTGCGCCCGGTCGGGGCCGAGGCGCTGCTCCGCTGGCACCATCCCGAGCTGGGCAACGTCCGCCCGGACGAGTTCATCCCGCTGGCCGAGGAGTGCGGGATGATCTCCACGCTCGGCGCGTGGGTGCTGCACCAGGCCTGCTACCAGCTCTCCCGTTGGCTGGCCGACGGGCACGACGTCTGGGTGTCGGTGAACGTCTCCCCACGCGAGCTGCACGCACCGGAGTACGTGGTGCAGGTCGCCGAGGCGCTGCGCGCCCACCACGTACCGCCGCAGCGGCTGGTACTGGAGGTCACCGAGCACGCCGTCGCGACCGACCTGGACGAGCTGATCCGACGGCTGACCGCGTTGCGGCTGACCGGCGTACGGATCGCGTTGGACGACTTCGGCGCCGGCTACTCGTCGCTGGGGCAGCTGCGTCGCCTGCCGATCGACATCCTGAAGATCGACCACAGCCTGGTCGCCGAGCACGAGCCGGTCCGCCCGGTGGGCCAGGACGGCCCGGCGTTCGCGCCGATGGTCGACATCGTGATGCGGCTGGGCCACCAGTTGGGGCTGGAGGTGATCGCCGAGGGGGTGACCACGCCGACCGAGTTGGCCGCGGTGGTGGCCGCCGGTTGCCGGTTCGGTCAGGGCGCGCTCTTCGGCTGGGGTGTGCCGGCGGAGCACCTGGAGGCGATGCTGGAGGCGGCGACGTCGCCGGGTGCGCGTCCCGCCGCGCTGCCCACGCAACGCCGGGCCCCGGGCGGGTCCGGGCAGGTCAAACCGGCTGGTGATGGCGCGTCGCAGGCCGACGCGCCGCCCTCCGTTAACCAACATGTGGGATCAGTTGACTCATCGCGTGAGATGCGTCAGGCTTAGCCGCATGTCGTCGTACCGGTCGCTGCGAGTACTTACTGAGCGCACTCTCCCTCATCGAGAGTGCGCTGGCCCCGTGCATCTGCACGAGGGCCGTTTTTATTGCCGTCGGAACCTGTCGCGACGGGCCCCGCCCGAGTCGCATCGCTGAACAAGCCCCAGCCGCTCCAGCCGAAGGCCAGAACCGCCATGACGAGACCCACGCCCGAGACCCTCGCCCACACCGCCCGGCGGGCCCGCGCGGCCGCCGAGCCGGCGAGCGACGTCGACCCCGCCACCACGCGCGCCGCGGCCAGCCCGGCCACCCCGGCGGTACGCCCCACAGCTCCGGCCCAGGTGTCCGGCGCCGGCTCGCTCGTGCGGTCCCTTGAGGCGCTCGGCGTCGACGTCGTCTTCGGCATCCCGGGTGGCGCGATCCTGCCGGCGTACGACCCGCTCTACGACTCCACCGTCCGGCACATCCTGGTCCGGCACGAGCAGGGCGCCGGGCATGCGGCGACCGGGTACGCGCAGGCCACCGGCAAGGTCGGCGTCTGCATCGCCACCTCCGGGCCGGGCGCGACCAACCTGGTCACGCCGATCGCCGACGCGTACATGGACTCGGTGGCGATGGTGGCGATCACCGGCCAGGTGGCCCGCCCGTCGATCGGCACCGACGCCTTCCAGGAGGCGGACATCCAGGGCATCACCCTGCCGATCACGAAGCACAACTTCCTGGTGCAGAGCGCCGAGGAGATCCCGCAGGTGCTGGCCGAGGCGTTCCACCTGGCCAGCACCGGGCGGCCCGGGCCGGTGCTGGTCGACATCCCCAAGGACGTGCTCCAGGCGTCGACGACCTTCGCCTGGCCGCCCACCCTGGACCTGCCCGGCTACCGGCCCACCCTGCACCCGCACGGCAAGCAGATCCGGGAGGCGGCCCGGCTGATGGCCGCCGCCCGCCGGCCGGTGCTCTACGTCGGTGGCGGGGTGCTCAAGGCCGGCGCCACCGACGGGCTGCGCCAGCTGGCCGAGCTGACCGGCATTCCGGTGGTCACCACCCTGATGGCGCTCGGGGCGTTCCCCGACTCGCACGCGCAGCACCTGGGGATGCCGGGCATGCACGGCACCGTCGCCGCCGTGTACGGGCTGCAGAAGGCGGATCTGATCGTCGCCCTGGGCGCGCGGTTCGACGACCGGGTCACCGGCAAGCTGGATTCGTTCGCCCCGGACGCTTCGGTGGTGCACGCCGACATCGACCCGGCGGAGATCGGCAAGAACCGGCACGCGGACGTGCCGATCGTGGGCGACGCCAAGCACGTCATCGACGAGCTGATCGCCGCCGTGACGGTCGAGCGGTCGACGGGGCGCGGCGCCGACCTGGGGGACTGGTGGACCCAGCTGAACGACCTGCGGGACCGCTACCCGCTGGGCTACGACGAGCCGGCCGACGGCACTCTCTCCCCGCAGTACGTGATCAAGCGGCTGGGCGAGATCGTCGGGCCGGACGCGATCTTCGTGGCCGGTGTGGGTCAGCACCAGATGTGGGCGTCGCAGTTCATCTCCTACGAGAAGCCGTACACCTGGTTGAATTCCGGCGGGCTCGGCACGATGGGCTACGCGGTGCCGGCGGCGATGGGCGCCAAGGTCGGCAAGCCGGACACGGTGGTGTGGGCGGTCGACGGTGACGGCTGCTTCCAAATGACGAACCAGGAGTTGGCCACCTGCGCGCTGGAGGGCATCCCGGTCAAGATCGCCGTGATCAACAACGGCAATCTCGGCATGGTCCGGCAGTGGCAGACGCTGTTCTACAACGAGCGGTACTCCAACACCGAGCTGGGCACCCACAAGCACCGCATCCCCGACTTCGTCAAGCTCGCCGAGGCGTTGGGGTGCGTGGGGCTGCGCTGCGAGAACGCCGACGACGTGGACAAGACCATCGCCGCCGCCATGGAGATCAACGACGCCCCCGTGGTGATCGACTTCGTGGTCGGCAAGGACGCCATGGTCTGGCCGATGGTCGCGGCCGGCACCAGCAACGACGAGATCATGTTCGCCCGCGGCGTCCGCCCGGCCTTCGACGAGGATGACATCTGACCATGAGTGAGCGAAGCGAACGAATCATCAAGCTCAGTGATGCGCATGGCCATGCCATGACCGAGCGAAGCGAGGCCATGGCATGACGATGCACACCCTCTCGGTCCTCGTGGAGAACAAGCCCGGTGTCCTCGCCCGGGTCTCCGGCCTGTTCTCCCGGCGCGGGTTCAACATCGACAGCCTCGCCGTCGGCGAGACGGAGAACCCGGACGTCTCCCGGATCACCATCGTGGTCAACGCGGAGTCGTCCCCCCTGGAACAGGTCACCAAGCAGCTCAACAAGCTGGTCAACGTACTCAAGATCGTTGAGTTGGACCCGCAGGTCTCGGTCGCCCGGGAGTTGCTGCTGGTGAAGGTCCGCGCCGACCGGTCCGCGCGGGCCCAGGTGCTGGAGACGGTCAACCTGTTCCGCGCCCGGGTGGTCGACGTCGCACCTGAAACGCTGACCATCGAGGCCACCGGCACCCCTGACAAGCTCGACGCGCTGCTGCGCGACCTCGAGCCCTTCGGCATCAAGGAAATGGTCCAGTCCGGGCTGGTGGCGATCGGGCGCGGCTCGCGTTCGATCACCGCCGGTCCCGCGCTGCGGGCCGCCTGACCCATCCGCACAGACCACGACGGGCCACCGAGGCCGTCGTACGAAAGGGAAGTTCTCATGAGCGTTGAGGTGTACTACGACGACGATGCCGACCTCGGCCTGATCCAGGCCAAGAAGGTCGCGGTGATCGGCTACGGCAGCCAGGGGCACGCCCACGCGCTGTCGCTGCGCGACTCCG
The DNA here is from genome assembly GCF_016802865.1 of Micromonospora parastrephiae. GTDB lineage: Bacteria > Actinomycetota > Actinomycetes > Mycobacteriales > Micromonosporaceae > Micromonospora > Micromonospora parastrephiae. The sequence goes on from NZ_JAEVHM010000069.1 coordinate 16,067, forward strand.
GCGTCGACGTGGTGATCGGTCTGCCGGAGGGCTCGAAGAGCCGTCCCAAGGCCGAGGAGCAGGGCCTGCGGGTCGTCACGCCGGCGCAGGCCGCCGCCGAGGCCGATGTGATCATGGTGCTCGCACCGGACACCGCCCAGCGCGCCCTGTACACCGAGTCGATCGCCCCGAACCTGGCTCCCGGCAAGGCGATCTTCTTCGGCCACGGCTTCAACATCCGCTACGGCCTCATCAAGCCGCCGGCCGAGGTGGACGTGGCGATGGTCGCGCCGAAGGGCCCCGGCCACCTGGTCCGCCGCCAGTACTCCGACGGCAAGGGCGTGCCCTGCCTGGTCGCCGTCGAGCAGGACGCCAGCGGCAACGCCCTCGCCCTGGCCCTGGCGTACGCCAAGGGGATCGGCGGCACCCGTGCCGGCGCGATCAGGACCACCTTCACCGAGGAGACCGAGACCGACCTCTTCGGCGAGCAGGCGGTGCTCTGCGGCGGTGCCGCGGCGCTGGTGCAGACCGGTTTCGAGGTGCTCACCGAGGCGGGCTACGCCCCCGAGGTGGCCTACTTCGAGTGCCTGCACGAGCTGAAGCTGATCGTCGACCTGATGTACGAGGGCGGCATCGCGAAGATGCGCTACAGCATCTCCGACACCGCCGAGTACGGCGACCTCTCCCGCGGCCACCGCATCATCGACTCCCGGGTCAAGGACGAGATGCGCAAGATCCTGGGTGAGATCCAGTCCGGCGAGTTCGCCCGTGAGTGGGTCGCCGAGGACGAGGCCGGCCGGCCCAACTTCACCAAGTGGCAGGCCGAGGGTGCGGCGCACCCGATCGAGGAGACCGGCAAGAAGCTGCGCGGCATGATGAGCTGGGTGGACCGCCCGATCACCGAGACCGCCTGACCGTCCGGCTCGACCGGACGACGTGTTTCGGACGCCCGGCCGGCGCTCTCCCCACGCGCCTCCCGGGGCCGTCCGGCATCTGCCGTCCCCCGGTGCCCACGTCGTGGGACCGGGTGACCAACGCCTCGCGCGGCGCCGTGCCGACCGGAGCGACCGTGTCGGCGAGGTGAACGGGTGATGTCCGTGGCCCGACCCGGCGTGTGAGGGCACTCACCCCAGTGACCGGAACACGCGACCAGCGAGCCCCTACGATCGCGGGTAGGTGCGCAGAGCCGGCACCTGACGGCCACGGCACGGACCAGCGCAGGGCGCAGTGCGGCGCCTTGCCGCCCGAGCCGATCGCAAACACGACGTCTACGAGGACCGATGAATCCTGTCGTACTGATCGCCGAAGAACTCGCCCCCGCCGCCATCGAGGTGCTCGCCCACGACTTCGACGTCCGTCACGTCGACGGCACCGACCGTCCGGCCCTGCTCTCGGCGCTCTCCGAGGCTGACGCCGTCATCGTGCGCAGCGCGACCCAGATCGACGCCGAGGCGATCGCCGCCGCGCCGCGACTCAAGGTGGTCGCCCGTGCGGGCGTCGGGCTGGACAACGTCGAGGTGCCGGCCGCCACCACCCGGGGCGTCATGGTCGTCAACGCACCCACCTCGAACATCGTCTCCGCCGCCGAGCAGGCCGTCGCGCTGCTGCTCGCCGTGGCCCGCAACACCGCGAGCGCCAGCGCCGCGCTCAAGGCGGGGGAGTGGAAGCGGTCGAAGTACACAGGCGTCGAGCTGCAGGGCAAGACCGTCGGCGTGGTCGGGCTCGGCCGCATCGGCGTGCTCTTCGCGTCCCGCATCGCCGCGTTCGGCACCCGGCTCATCGCGTACGACCCGTACATCCAGCCGGCGCGGGCGGCACAGCTCGGCGTCCGCCTGGTCGGGCTGGAGGAGCTGCTGCGGGAGAGCGACTTCATCTCGATCCACCTGCCGAAGACGCCCGAGACGGTGGGCCTGATCGGTGAGAAGGAACTGGCGATCGTCAAGCCGGGCGTCCGCATCGTCAACGCCGCCCGTGGTGGCCTCGTCGACGAGCAGGCGCTCGCCGACGCCATCGCCGAGGGGCGGGTCGCCGGCGCGGGCGTGGACGTGTACAGCAAGGAGCCCTGCACGTCCTCACCGCTGTTCGCCTTCGACAACGTGGTGGCCACCCCGCACCTGGGTGCCTCCACGCACGAGGCGCAGGACAAGGCGGGCCTGGCGGTGGCCAGGAGCGTGAAGCTGGCGTTGCAGGGCGAGTTCGTTCCGGACGCGGTCAACGTGCAGGCCGGCGGCGTGGTCGCCGAGGACGTGCGGCCGCTGCTGCCGTTGGCCGAGAAGCTCGGCCGGGCGTTCAACGCGGTCGCCGGCGGCGTCGCCGCCAGCGTCACGGTCGAGGTCCGTGGCGAGATCGTCGCGCACGACGTGTCGGTGCTCAAGCTCGCCGCGACGAAGGGCCTGTTCAGCTCCGTGGTCGAGGAGCAGGTCACCTACGTCAACGCGCCGCACCTGGCCGCCGAGCGTGGCGTCGAGGTCACCCTGGCCAGCCTCGCCGAGACGGCGGAGCAGCCCACCCTGGTCACCGTGCGCGGCGCGCTGCCGGACGGCCGGACGGTCAGCGTCTCCGGCACGGTCACCCACTCGGGTGCCCGCGACGTGCTCAAGCTGACCGAGGTGGACGGCTTCGACGTGGAGATCGGCGCGGAGGGCATCCTGCTCTTCCTGCGCTACGTCGACCGCCCGGGCGTCGTCGGCACCGTCGGCACCCTGCTCGGCGAGTCGGGCATCAACATCGCCGCCATGCAGGTGGCCCGGCGCGAGGCCGGCGGCGAGACGCTGATGACGCTCACCGTCGACCAGGCGCTCGGCGCCGACCTGCTCACCTCGGCGGCCGAGTCGATCGGCGCGACGGCGGCCAGCGCGGCGGACCTGCGCGACGAGTAGTCACGGCAGCACCACGGGGGGCCCGGCGATTCGCTGGGCCCCTTCGTCGTACCCGGGGTGGGGTGTCCCGCCGCCCGGGTCGGTCAGCCGGGCATCCGGGCCGGGGGCGGGTAGACCGACCCGTCCTGCGGGTCGAAGAGCATCAGCCCGTGTTCGCCGGCCAGCCGTTCGATGTCCAGCAGCACCTGGTCCGGGCAGGTCGGATGCAGGTTCAGCTCGACGTGGTCGTGGGCGGCGTGCAGTGGCGCCACCGCCCACGGGCTGTCCGGGCGGGGGTGCCGGTCCGGATAGGAGGCGGTGATCGCCCGGTAGAAGGCGACAACTCGCGCGTCCGGGTAACGGTCCACGTGCCGCCCCTGCCGGCAACCCTCGACCGCTGCCCGCACGTCCTCGGGCGTCGCCCCGTCCTCCAGGGCCCACACACTCAGATCGAAACTCACGGCGGACAGCGTGCCATCCGTCGTTCACCATGTCGAAACTGCCTCGCCGCAGGCCAATCGCCGATCTCCCACACTCCGTCCGGGACGGTCCGCTGTGGAGACTCTTGCGTCGAGTTGCGTCGATTCGCTAGCGTACGACTGCGGTCACTGGCCGAGTTCGCGGCGTCGGCCCGTCTTCGGGTGGCGCGGTCGACGTCCGGCCCGACCGGTCCGCACCCCTCGATTGTGCGAGCCACGCGCACTCGTCGCTGACCGGCCCCCACGGCCGTTGCCGAGGCTGTGGGGGCCGATCGCAGGCCCGACCGGCCGACCGACGGGCGGCCGAGGTGCGAATCGGGCCGGAGCGCCGCGGGGAGACGACGCTCGGTGTGGCGACGTTCCGCTCAGCGCCGGTGGGCGAAGAGCGCACGGTAGTCGGAGCTTCCCCGGAACCACGCCAGGCCGGTGGCGCCGGCGGCGTACAGCGCCGTGGCGTAGGCGTCGGCGACCGTCAGGTCGGGGCCGACGACGGTGGCGGCGACGAGGTGGTCGGCCGGCTCGCCGGTGTGCGGGTCCACCACGTGCCCCTGCCGCCCGGTCACCCCGGAGGTGCCGACCGCGCCGGCGGTCATCTCCAGCACCAGCGGCGCGCGCTCGGGCGCGGTCGGGTGATGTACGGCCACTCGCCATGGCCCGCCGTGCGGCGCGTGACCGCGGACCACCAGGTCGGCGCCGGTGAGCACGGCGTAGTCGTGGACGCCCGCGGCGCGGAGCCGCTCGGCGGCGCGTTCCACGGCCCAGCCGCCGAGCAGGCCACCCGGATCGAAGCCACCCGGCACCGCCCAGGCGTCGAACCATCCGTCGGTGGCGGCGCGCATCGCCGCGCAGCGGTCCACCAGGTCCGCCAGCGGGGGGTACGAGTCGGGGCTGATCTCACCTCGGCGCAACCGGGAGACCAGGCTGTCCGGCCGGTTCGGGCCGTAGGTGAGGTCGATGGCGCGCAGCTCGGCGACGCTGTCCCGTAGAGCCTCGCCGACACCCCGGTGACCGAGCCACTCGGGGGCGTTCAGGATCAGGGTGTACTCGGCGGTGCCGGTGCGTACGGTGTGCCGCACCGCGATCCGGCCCTGGGCGGCGCCGGCCGGGTCGATCCGGTGCCGTCGGCCGCCGAGCCGGAAATCCGGACGACGGTTGCGGAACGCTGACGGGTCCGGCCAGCGGGTCCGCGGCTGCTCGTCGATGCGCATCGCATCTGCCCCCTCGCAGTTGGCGCCGCGCCGTCGCGACGCCGATCGCGGGCCCCCGTGACCCGCAGACCCTCACCCTAGGCAGCGGAGATGATCGGCCGGTGAATCTGCGCTGAGAGGGTGCTGTGGATCCGCGCGTCCCAGAGTTTGGAACATTCGTACCGGGAGGCGGGACGGGGACGTACCGTTGCCGAACGGGCAGTCGAAACGTAGGGAGTCGGGCGTGGCGCGGATCGCGGTGGTGGCCGGGGACGGCATCGGGCCTGAGGTTGTCGCGCAGGCCCGCAAGGTCCTCGACGCGGTGCTGCCCGGCGTGCAGGCCACCGAGTACGACCTCGGCGCCGCCCGCTGGCACCGTACCGGAGAGGTCCTGCCCGACTCGGTCCTGGCCGAGTTGGCGGGGCACGACGCGATCCTGCTCGGCGCGGTCGGTGACCCGACGGTTCCGCCGGGCGTGCTGGAGCGCGGGCTGCTGCTCAAGCTCCGGTTCGCCTTCGACCAGTACGTCAACCTGCGCCCGTCCCGGCTCTGGCCCGGCGTCGCCGGGCCGCTCGGCAACGTCAAGCCGGGCGAGGTCGACCTGGTGGTGGTCCGCGAGGGCACCGAGGGTCTCTACGCCGGCGCCGGTGGCTCGCTGCACCGCGACACCCCCGCCGAGGTCGCCACCGAGGAGAGCCTCAACACCCGGCACGGCGTCGAGCGGGTGATCCGTGACGCGTTCGCCCGAGCCGGTCGCCGGGAACAACGCAAGGTCACGCTCGTGCACAAGACGAACGTGCTCACCCACGCCGGGTCGCTGTGGGCGCGTACCTTCGACGCGGTCGCCGCCGAGCACCCGGACGTCGCCACCGAGTACCAGCACGTCGACGCGGCCGCGATGTTCCTGGTCACCCAGCCGCAGCGCTACGACGTGGTGGTCACCGACAACCTCTTCGGCGACATCCTCACCGACATCGCCGCCGCCGTCACCGGCGGTATCGGGCTGGCCGCCAGCGGCTGCATCAACCCCGAGGGGGCGTACCCGTCGATGTTCGAGCCGGTGCACGGCTCCGCGCCGGACATCGCCGGTCAGGGCGTCGCCGACCCGGTCGCCGCGGTGCTCTCCGCCGCGCTGCTGCTGGAGCAACTCGGGCACGCCGAGGCCGCTGCCCGGGTCAACGCGGCGGTCGCCGCCGAGCTGGCCGGCCGGGCCCCGGGCGTAGCACTGCGGACCGCAGAGGTCGGCGACCGGCTCGCGGCCCACGCCGTAGCCTGACTTCCGGCCCGGCCCGACCAACGGGCGAGCCGGCATCCGCCTGTCCGGGCACTCCGCCCCGCCCCGAGCGGCGCTACCCGCTGAACGACCGTTCGGGGTAAGTTTCTGGCACAGCCATGTCGGTGTGCGATCCCGCATGCCGTTGTCCCGCAGGGAGGTCAGCGCGATGAGCGGTGGTGACAAGCTCGACTTCGAGATCCGTCCGAATCCCGCGCCGGTATCCGCCGCCGACCGGGCCGCCCTGCTGGCCAACCCCGGGTTCGGTCGGGTGTTCACCGACCACATGGTCACCGTCCGGTACGCCGACGGCAAGGGCTGGTACGACGCCCGGGTGGAGGCGCGGGGGCCGATCCCGATGGACCCGGCCAGCGCGGTCCTGCACTACGCGCAGGAGATCTTCGAAGGGCTGAAGGCGTACCGGACCGCCGACGGTGGCGTGACCATGTTCCGGCCGGACGCCAACGCCGCCCGGTTCGTCACGTCGGCGCAGCGGATGGCGATGCCGACGCTGCCGCCCGAGGTCTTCGTCGACTCGCTGCACAAACTCATCGAGATCGACCAGGAGTGGATCCCGACCGGCGAGGACGGCAGCCTCTACCTGCGGCCGTTCATGTTCGGCAGCGAGGTCTTCCTCGGCGTCCGCCCGGCCAACGAATACCTGTACATGGTGATCGCCTCGCCGGTCGGCGCGTACTTCACCGGCGGGATCAAGCCGGTCACCGTCTGGGTCTCCCCGGACTACACCCGGGCGGCGCCCGGCGGCACCGGCGCGCCAAGTGCGGCGGCAACTACGCGGCGTCCCTGGCAGCTCAGGCCGAAGCCATCGAGGCCGGCTGCGACCAGGTCGTCTTCCTGGACGCGGTGGAGCGCCGCTTCGTCGACGAGTTGGGCGGCATGAACGTCTTCTTCGTCTACGACGACGACTCGGTGGTCACCCCGCCGCTGACCGGCACGATCCTGCCGGGCATCACCCGCGATGCGATCATGACGCTCGCCGGGAAGGCCGGGCACCGGGTCGAGGAGCGGCCGGTCTCCTTCGCCGACTGGCAGGCCGACGCGGCCAGCGGCCGGCTCCGCGAGGTCTTCGCCTGCGGCACCGCCGCGGTGATCACCCCGATCGGCGGGGTTCGTTTCCCCGACGGCGAGTTCCTCATCGGCGGCGGCGAGTCGGGCCGGGTCACCATGTCCCTGCGCCAGCAGCTGGTCGACATCCAGCGGGGCAAGGCCGCCGACCCGCACGGCTGGGTGCACCGGGTCCTCTGACGTCCACCGCAGACCGGCCCGTCCGCCCGGACGGGCGGCGCGGCGGACTAGACCTCGTCGAGCAGGTGCTCGCGCAGGGCCGCGAGCTGCGCGTCGGTCACCCCGGCGTGACGCAGGTACCCCTCGATCGAGCCGTGCCCCGCGCGCAGCTCATCCAGGAAAATCTGCATCGCCTCGGCGGGTGAGGCCAGGAACGGCGCCGGCACGTCCACCCCGTCCGGCATGGTCTCGGCCAACCAGGCACTGAACCGGGCCGACGCCTCGGTGCTCAGCGCGTAGTCCGCGACGATGTCGGCGTCGTCGACGCCCAGCACGGCGAGGGTCAGCGCGCACACGATGCCGGTGCGGTCCTTGCCCGCCACGCAGTGCACCACCACCGGGGCGTTCGTGGAGTCCGCGATCAGCCCGACCGCCTCGGCCAGCCCGGCGGTGCCGGTCTGAGCCAGGTCGGCGTAACGGTCCGCGAGGTAGCGGGCGAGGCTCGCGTCCTCCTCGTGCGGCGTCTCGGCCCAGTCCGCGTGCTCCGGGTGGATGTGCTGGTAGACCAGCCCCGGGTACGCCGGCACCCGACCGTCGCGTTCCACCTCGCTCGGGCGGCGCAGGTCGATGACGGTACGGACGCCGATCGCCGCGAACGCGTCGCGGTCCTGCTCGTCGAGGCGGTGCAGGGAGTCGGAGCGGTAGAGGCGGCCCCGGCGCACGGTGCGGCCGTCGTGGCCGACGTAGCCACCGACGTCGCGGAAGTTGAAGGTCGCGGGCAGCGGGATGTGACGGTTCTCGTCGAGGGCGTCCACGCTGACACGGTACGGCCGGCGGGGGCTTCGCCCCACCGGCCGTCGAGTCCGATCGTCATCGCGCCGTTCCGGGCGGGAGCGCGCCGTACGTCTCGTCGTAGTAGCCGCCCAGCTGGTCCCGGTACGCCGGATCACTGTGGCTGGTCTCGTCGTACTCCGGGGCGGCCTTGATCTGGTCGCGGGTCCGGTCGACGGAGACGGTGCGCTGGTCGTGGTCGACCTGGTTGACCGTGCCGGCCGGCAGCATCACCTTCTTGCCGAAAATCCATGGGCCGGTGTCCACCACCAGGTAGCTGCCGTCCACCTCGTGGCTGGCACTGTCGATCTTGCCGATTCCACCGTCGGTTGCCTCGACCTTGTAGCCGACCAGGTCGGCGTCGGCCACCCCGGCCTGGTCCCGGTAGCGCCAGGGGTCGAAGGCGCCGGCCGGCGCGCCGCCGGGCACGGTGCCCTGGTCGCCGCCGCGCAGCGGGTCCGGCCCGGCGTGGGCGGCGTGCGGGTCGATCCTGTCCATGCCGTTCACTCCTGACTGTCGCCGATCGCCTCGGCGGCGGTGGGTGCGGTGCGTCCGTCCCCGCAGGAGCTACCCGGCCGTCGGGGGCCGGAAACGGCGACGGGCCGAGACCGCGGGTGCGGCATCGGCCCGTCGGGGCGTACCTGGCTCAGGCCAGTGCGGACTCGGCGTCCAGCGTGACCGCGGCGGCGTGCACCACAGCGGAGATCCGCAGCGCCTCGTGCACCTGCTCGCGGGTGAAGCCGCTGCCGCGCAGCGCCTTCACGTGCGACTCCGGGCAGACCCCGCAGCCGGTGACCGCCGGCACGCCGTAGGCGTTTTCCGCCGGTGGGTGGCTTGGTGAACGGTGAAGTCGACCACGAGCGACGAGCCGTCCTGTCTGGCCACGCTGCGTCATCATCCCGCGATGTGGATAAGTGCTCCCAAAAACTGGGGAGGGGTGGCAGAGTAGCCGTCGTGACCAGCACCGCCCTGATTATTGCGACCTAGCGCGCCGGCTCTCCCCTCCGCCGAGCGCGCAGACCTCCCGCATCCGCGGGAGGTCTTTTTGTTGCTCCGAGAAAGGATCCTGATGACGTTCCAGGTCTACGACACGACGTTGCGCGACGGCGCCCAGCGCGAGGGGCTCACCTACTCGGTGGTCGACAAGCTGGCCGTGGCCCGGCTGCTCGACGAGTTCGGCGTCGGCTTCATCGAGGGCGGCTGGCCGGGAGCGGTGCCCAAGGACACCGAGTTCTTCCGCCGGGCGCGCACCGAGCTGACCCTGCGGCACGCCGTACTCGTCGCCTTCGGCGCCACCCGCAAAGCCGGCGTCGCGGTCGCCGACGACCCCCAGGTGCGCGGTCTCCTGGACGCGCAGACCCCGGCGATCGCCCTGGTCGCCAAGGCCGACATCCGGCACGTCGAGCGCGCGCTGCGCACCACCGGCGCCGAGAACCTGGCGATGATCCACGACACCGTCACCCACCTCGTCGGTGAGGGACGTCGGGTCTTCGTCGACGGCGAACACTTCTTCGACGGCTACCGGCACGACCCGGCGTACGGCGCAGCCGTGGTGCAGACCGCGCTCGCCGCCGGCGCCGAACGCATGGTGCTCTGCGACACCAACGGCGGCATGCTGCCGTCCCAGGTGACCGCGGCGATCCTCGACCTGACCAACCGGCTCGGGGTCGACGCCGGGCTGTTCGGGATGCACGCGCAGAACGACACCGCCTGCGCGGTGGCCAACACGATCGCCGCGGTGGAGGCGGGTGTCCGGCACGTCCAGGGCACCGCCAACGGGTACGGCGAACGCCCCGGCAACGCCGACATCTTCGCCGTCGTCGCCAACCTCCAACTCAAGCTGGGCATGCCCGTCCTACCCGACGGCTGCCTGGCGCAGATGGTGCGGGTCTCGCACGCCATCGCCGAGATCGCCAACATCGCCCCCGACACCCACCAGGCGTACGCCGGGGCCGCCGCCTTCGCCCACAAGGCGGGGCTGCACGCGAGCGCGATCAAGGTCGACCCGTTGCTCTACAACCACGTGGACCCGTCGGTGGTGGGCAACGACATGCGGATTCTGGTGACCGAGATGGCCGGCCGGGCCAGCGTCGAACTCAAAAGTCGTGAGCTCGGCCTGGACCTGGCCGGCCGTCCGGAGGCGCTGACCCGGGTCACCAAGCGGGTCAAGGAACTGGAGGCCGGCGGCTGGTCCTTCGAAGCCGCCGACGCCTCGTTCGAGCTGCTCGTCCGGTCCGAGCTGCCAGAAGGCGGCCCGGCCCGACCGTTCACCCTGGAGTCGTACCGGGTGCTCGTGGAACACCGCGAGGACGGGGCCGTGGTCTCCGAGGCGACCGTGAAGATCCGCGTACGCGGCGAACGCGTCATCGCCACCGCCGAGGGCAACGGCCCGGTCAACGCCCTGGACGAGGCGCTGCGGGTCGGGCTGGCCCGGCACTACCCGCAACTGCGCGACTTCGAGCTGGCCGACTACAAGGTGCGCATCCTGGAGGGCAGCCACGGCACGGGTGCGGTCACCCGGGTTCTCCTGGAGACCGCCGACAGCGACGGCCGCGACTGGACCACCGTGGGCGCTCCACCCCAACGTGGTGGAGGCGAGCTGGCACGCCCTGGTAGACGCCCCTCACCTACCGGCCTGGCCCCCACCCCGCGTCTAACCCCCACCCACCCC